>CALGEL010000001.1 GCA_937881855.1 uncultured Clostridia bacterium
TTAACGGGTCCTTCTTTTAATGATGCTGTTTAATTTTCAAGGTTCATTGCTTGCCGCAATTTTTGCGGCAGCCTAAATATAATACCACTATGAGTTCCGTTTGTCAACACCTTTTTTAATATTTTTTTATTATATTTATATAAGGATCAAAAACGAATTCTTCTGGCAATGCGGCGGCGCCGACGGTTATTATTTTGCCAGACCATAAAGATAATATATGCAATGATTGCCAGAATTAGTACGACAGAAACAATTCGAACAATCGTATTGCTGAAAAAGGTTTTGATGAGATGCAGGTAATATAAAATTGCGCTGCGTTCCAAGTCGCTGCTTGCCACCAGCTCCATCGTGCCGTAGTTGGCAATAATGTCGCCCGCATCGTTTTTCTCCACAATGGTAACCTTGCCCAAAACATCGCCGACTTTGATGGGCGCATAGGCGGGGTTTTCGGCATTATACTCCGTCTCCACCTGCCAGACAAATTTTTCGCGGTCATCCACATTGGCAGTATCCGCCACCACCGCTTCCAGCTTCTCCTTGGGGACCAGCATCACATAATCGTTCTTGGCGCAAAGGGCGACAGGGATTTCCTGCACCGAGATATTTTCCTGCAACAGGGTACGAATACTGTAATTGTTGAACGCCCATTTATATAATTTGACGGAATCTTCAAAGATGGGGTTGGCGGGGTTTTGGGTATAGCTTGCATTCATCGCCACCGCCACATATTCCATCCCCTTATATTTGGCGACCGAGACCAAATTATAGCCTGCCGCCGAGGTGGTGCCGGTCTTGCCGGCTTCGCAATATTTATAATAATTGGCGGAATTCATCCGCAACAGTTGGTTGGTGGTAATCAAAACGCGGGAAGGATTCATATTGCTTTCGGGCAGGGTATAGCTGCTTGCGCTCAAATAGGGCATCAGGCGGCTATCGGCAAACACCTTTTGCGCCAAAATCGCCATATCGGCGGCGGTGGTATAATGGTTCTCATCGGTCAGGCCGTGGGTGTTGACAAAGTGGGTATTCTCCATCCCCCATTCCTTTGCCTGCGCATTCATCTTTTGGACAAAGGCTTCAATACTGCCACAAAGATGGATCGCCAGCGCATTGGTCCCTTCATTGGCGCTGGAAACGGCAACGCCATACATCAGGTCTTCCAAGGAAATGATCTCTCCGTCCTTCAACCCCATATTGGAACTGCCGATGACCAAATCGGCATAGGAAGCATCCTTATCAAAGGTGATGGTTTCCTTCAAATCTTTGATTAAGTCGATTGCCACCGCCATCGTCATCAGCTTGGTGGTGGAGGCGGGATGGATCTGCTCGTCGGAATTTTTTTCATAAATCGTCGCGCCGGTATTAAGGCTGACCAGCACCGCATTATTCGCCTTGATTTCGGGTTCTTCCCCCTCCGCAAAGGCAAGGGGCGCAAAGCAGACCACCAGCAACATCGCCGCCAACAGCCCACAGATTATTTTTAAAAGATTGCTTTTTTTCATTCAATCATTCTCCTGCAAAAATTGTCGGTACTCTCCATTATATTATAATAATGAAAAAAAAGCAATTCCCCAAAATATGAAAAAACAGGATGCATCTGCATCCTGTTTTTTATTTGATCGTATTACTGTTATTCAAAACCGAAGTGCTATACAAAAATAAGACGTCGGCGTTTTGGTAATCCACCAAGGTGCTGACATAGTCGAGCCCGATATAGCGGATATCCACCAGCGTCACCTTTTCGTACCCCTGCGCCAGCAGCGGAGCAACCGACGAGCCGAAGGAATCGCGGAAAAGGACCAGATGCTTACCGTTTGGATTGGCGGGGTTTTCCACCGTCACCAACGAAAGCGGGCCCGAAAGATACAGTTCATAGGGGTCGCGGTCGGTCAACCGCGCGGTATCATAGACGGGGATCTCCTTTTGGTTTTGATGGTCATAAGCAGTCAGACCATCGATGGTGCTGTTGGTCAGATAGGAGATGGTATCCCCCTTGCCGCCGATGGCGGCCTGACCATAATACACCCCATAAAAAGGAGTCTCAGCGGTATGGGTGATATATCCATCGGAAGGGATGGTTGTTTCCATACCCGCCGCCAGCTTCTCCGCCACATCGACGATACATTCCTGCCGCCAATGGGAATCGGTATGATAATAATCCTGCGGGGTGAGCAAGGGCAGAAGGTCGATATACTGCCCATAGGACATCTCTTCCTTCAGATCACCAATCAGTTGGTCGGGGTTATAGCCCAACACCCCCGCATCATCTGCCAGCAAGGTGCTTTTATCGGGGATGACCGAAAAATAGACCTTGGAATTTTGAAGATACTTTTGATAAAGATATTCAAAGCGGTTTGCGGCATAGTCCACCGACTTTTTATTATAGGGATAGTCCATCGACGCGATATGATCTTCATACAGATAGATCCCGTTATTATCCTTTTGCCCGAAGAGCGAATAGGTGATCCTTGCCTTGATGGCGCGGAAGGCATCTCGCAGGGGGAAATTATCGGTGGCATATTTTTCAAAGCCGCTCATAAAATCGCCGCTGATCAAAGAACTTGCCGAAACCTGCGGGAACTTTTCCAACGGACGACGCTCGCTTTCGGAATATTCCTGCTTGGGCATCAAGATGCAAAACAAGCATCCGCCGAAGATCACCAAAACGCCCAATACCACCATTATAATGTTTTTTAATTTCGTATTCATCGTTTAAAACCTAAAATACAAGAATGGATTGAACGCCCCATCGACCAAAAAGGCGGTGCAGGCGGTGAGTACCGCCGGCGCATATAAAAGTTCGGCGACATTGCGGACCTTTTCCGGCAATTTCATTGCCAACTGCTTCATCAACGGTGTGGCACCCACCAAAGCGAGTACCAACAAAACGGCATAGCTTTTCAGGTAGTACACCGTCTCGGCGGTAAGGAAAGGCAGGCCGCCCAACCCAACCATTGCGGAAAGAGACGAGACCATAGCTGCCAAATTACCGCTATTAAAGATGGTGAAACTGATCAGCACCAAAAGGGCGACATACAAATGGGAAAGGATGCGGTGTTTTTGCAAAAAACCGCCCCACACCCATTTTTCCAAGACCAGAAATACCGCAAAGAATAACCCCCAAACAATGAAGGTCCATTCTGCGCCGTGCCAAAAGCCGGTCAGCATCCAGACGGTAAGGATATTAAAGACCCACCGCCCTTTGCCGACACGATTGCCCCCCATCGGGATATAGACATAGTCCCGAAACCAACTGCCGAGAGACATATGCCAACGACGCCAAAATTCCGCCGCCGAGCGGGCGATGAAGGGATAGTTGAAGTTTTCCAAAAAATGAAAACCAAACACCTTGCCCAGCCCGATCGCCATATCGGAATAGCCGGAAAAATCGAAATAGATTTGCAATGCCGAAGCCATCGCGCACACCCAATAGAGCAGTACCGAAGGCTCCGCCGCTTCGGCGGTCATGCCCGCCAAAGTCGCCAAGGTATTGGCGAGTAAAATCTTTTTGCCCAAGCCGATGCAAAACCGCCGAATACCTTCGGCGACCATGGCAACGGAATGGGTGCGGTCTTCCAATTCCTTTTCGATATCCACATAGCGGACAATGGGACCCGCAATGAGCTGCGGGAACAGAGCGATAAAGGCACCCAGATGGATGGGGTTCTTTTGCGCCTTGGCGCCGCGATAGACATCTACCTGATAACTGACGATCTGGAAGGTATAGAAACTGATCCCGATCGGCAAGGTCACCCGCAGAAGCGGGATGGAAAGGCCTGTCGCCGCCGCGAAATTGGCGATGAAAAAATCGGCATACTTAAAATAGAGTAGGAAGGAAATGGGAATGGCAACGCTCAAAAAGAGCAACCATTTCTTTTGGCGGTATTTCTCCAAAAGAAGCCCCGAAAGGTACCCCACGGACACCGAAATCAGCATGATTACGACAAATTTCGGCTCGCCCCAAGCATAGAACACCAGGCTTGAAATAAACAAGACGGCGTTCTTGAACTTTTTAGGCGCGATCAGATATAAAAGCAGAACGCAGGGCAGAAAATAATATAAAAACGGAATGCTTGAAAACAGCATTATACTTCGATGTCACCTTCAACCAGAACGGTGGCATTTTCCAGCTTCTCGGCGGCGGCCTTGAAGCTATCGATGTTTTGAGCGCTGCCAAAAGCGGTTACAACATAGTTGCCGCTACCGATGACAATATACTTTTCGGGGGACCCGCACATCCAGCGGCGGTCAGCCAGGTTTGCCTTATAATCATTGGCAAAAGCGGTGGCGTCGGTGCCTTCGACCAATCGGTAAGCGCCGGCGGTCATCATGTTGGCGTTCATCATATGCATCATAGAAGCCGCATCTTCAATCTTATCGGCCAAAGCGGTGGGCAGAGCGAGAGTAACGTCCAGCTCTTCTTTGTTGGTGTGGTCAAACTTGGCGGGGCCTTCCATATTCAGGTTGGCGGAATCACCGCCGCCGACAGGGTACTTATCGGCTTCGGCAACATTGGACCAAACGGTGTTGATGACTTCCAGCGCATCGGCATAGGAAGAAGTAGCCGCCTTGCCGCCGCAGGAAGCGACCAAAACAACAATCAGGGTGAGTACAGCAATCAACGAAATCTTTTTCATTTTTCTTTCTCCTTTAAAAATATGTTTTTTGTTTGCCGCTATATAAACGATTCATTTTTGCATTTTGTTGCAATCGTTTTAAAAAGATTTTTATATGAACGGCTACAAAATAATTATAGCCGTTCACAATTTAATTTACAAGAGATAAATCCACCTTATTTCATTATAAAAAATCGCAAAATAAAAAAGCGGGATACAAAAGTATCCTGCTTTTTTATGGTCGGAGTGAGGCGAAAAGAGCCTGCCTGTCTCTTTTGTTGGTTGCGTATCGGAAGGGTTGATCAACTGCCCCTTTGCAACATCGACAAATCCTTCGCGCCTAAGCGCTCGGTATTTCTCGTGTTGCGGCAGCTGCTAACCTGCTCGCTTCATCTGCCAAAGGGCAGCGCTTCGCAGTCGCAACTACCAACTGAGCTAAAGGTGCATATAAGGAAAAGAGTCAAGAGTCATTTGATGACCTTGACTCTTTTCGTTTATGTCGGCATTACGTATCTTCCCGGGCCGTCACCAGCCAAGTATTGTCCGCA
>CALGEL010000002.1 GCA_937881855.1 uncultured Clostridia bacterium
CCAAGGTGATATCGGTATCGTTTGCAGGACGCATCGGTGTTTCGCTGCTATCGGAATAGACTCTTGCCACATATCCGTCAAATCCTTGGACACGGAAGGTATATTGCTTGGTTTCAGGTGCCAAAGGAATTACCACGTTCTTCCCATTAAATTCACCGCCGGTGACACCAAGGATGCCATCATCCTTCATCGGCAGTTTGACCGGGGTATTATCCGGTTCGGTGGTATCTGCAAAAGTATTGATCAGAACCTTGACCGGATCGGAGAAATATGCAGTATCTTCTGCAAAGACCTTGACCCAGAAGACATTGGTAGTGTCGGTCAACTTCACTTTTGGCGAATAAACCTTCTCTTTACATGTTGGATCGGTAAAGATCTGATAGGTCGCACCTTCCGAAACGGTTGCGCTGATCAGGAAGACTTTATTTGCGGTATAGGCGATATAGGTATTGCCGACCTTTTCGGTGCCGGCGATGCCCAGCAACTCGCAGTCTTTCTTGGCTTCGCGCCGGACAACGACTGCCCATTCTTCCTGATGCTCACCGTCCTGAGAATGGACGATCACCGGATAGGTGGTCTCTCCGCCCGGAACAGGGCTGATGTTGACAACACCGTTTTTGGCCGCGAGCGGCATTTGATAGACCGGATCCATCAATTCTGCTCTTGCCCCTTCGGAAACCGCAAAGCTCAGATTAAGAACAGTTGTATCTGCCGGGACTTTGATGGTGAAGGTCTTGCCTGCTGCGGTGATGTCGGTTGCTTCGGGAGCAGTGACATCCAACAGCTCAGTCTCAGTATTTTCCGCGCGGGAAAGAGTCAGGTAGAAGATTTCTTGGTTACGGTCTTCGTCAAGGACCCAGATCTCATAGGATTTCTCGGTTCCGACCTGCACCTCGGAGGTGGTATACACTCCATCGGCATCGGGGCTGAGAATTAAATCTTCTTTATTCCAAACCGAAGCAATGGCGCCGGCAGGAAGATCCAACTTAAAGGCAAAGTTTTCAACGCTATAAGGGACGAGATATTTATGGGTAATTCCATCGTTGGAGGAAGAAATAATATCGCATTGAGGGAGGACTGCGTTCAACTTCGCATCCAGATTAGCTTCGCGATTGATGGTGATCATATAATTCCGTTCGGTCCGCTGATCCATCGAAGCGATGCCTACGATATAATAGCTTGTTCTCGCTTTGGAACTGAGCGTATAGGTGCCGCTACCATCGATCCGCGCGCCCTTGGTCCAGCTTGCATCGGATTCATATACCCGAACAAAGTTCTCTGCGTTGCAGGAAACTTCGATCTGCTTGGTATACTCCTTGGGACCGGCGGGAAGATCAATATTATATCCGTTCATCGTCACCGGCACACCGCCGCTGGTGATGGTTACATCGCTTTCAGCAATGTCGGAAGAAGCTTTGGTGCGGGAGGCATCCAGCCAGACCCATTTATTATAGATGTCTGCACCTTCCACATAAGGATCAATGACCTTACCTTCGGTGGAGTCCAGCGCATCGAGATACAGGTTACCCATAAGCTCGACCTTGGTCTCCTTATGCAGGTTGTTACCGATGGTGGGCAGCGCCTGGAATTCTGTTCCGACAAAGGTATTATTGCGGACCAAGAACCGATCGTTGGTCAGTTTGTAGTCACCGACGGTAAGGTGGTCAGCGTTGACAGGAACTTCATCGACATATGTACCGATGCCCACGTGGGTGACTTTACCGTTCAGGGTGATGTACTTGACATCAATGGGTGCTTTGGCATCTTTGCCTTCTTCGGAGACGAACATATTCTCTTCAACGGCCACTTTGGTATTGCCCGCCGCACCGAAGAAGATGAGCGAATATTTTGAGTTATTTACATGATAGAAGGAATTATTCCGGAAGGTGGCGGCAAAGAGCGCCTCATCGTTACCCAGACCGGATGTACAATATTGGTTCCAGGTCAGGTTGAAATAGATGGCGTTTTCGCGGGTCGCTTCCTTGGCGTTCCAGAAATGGCAGTTGGTTACCGTGGTGGATTGACCTTGCCATTGCAAACAGTTGATTTTGCCGCACAGCGGATAGGCGCTGTTCTGCACCGATACGCCGTTGAAATTGACAGACGCGGCATGGCCGGAATAGAGCTCTGTCGTATTTTGGTTGATGACATAGCAGTTGCTGACATACAGGTTTTTGAAGTAGGTTTGGTTTCTGCCCTTACGGTCAAAGCCCAGACCTACACCGCCGCCGCGGGCACCTAAAGAATGGCAGTCATCAAAGATACAGTTTTGAACATACCAGTTTCTGGACCCGGCACCCTTTTGGCCTTGATCCTGAATACCGGTGCCGTTGCCCTGAAATACCACGCCGTCGATAAGATAGGTTTGAACACCGGAGGATTCGCTGTTGTCCATAAATGTACGCATTGCGCTCTCGCCGGCATTCTCCACGCGGAAGACCGCTTCACCGAAGTGATCCTCGGCGGTGGGGATCTTACGATTGCTGCTCAAAGCCCATTCTTTGGTGGGGTCGCCATGGGGGACATTGGGGTTCATACCCGCCTTGGGACCCAGAACGGTAAAACCGCC
>CALGEL010000003.1 GCA_937881855.1 uncultured Clostridia bacterium
CCTGATCGGTAAAGGATTGGGCGGGGATGGTGCTTTGGAAGTAGTCGTCGTTCTCCTTTTGCAACCGATCCAGATCTTCCTGCGCAAAGGAAACAATGTAGAGCGGTTGCTTTTCCATAAACTCTGTCAGTGCAGGGGAAGGCAAGGCGGTAGTGATAAAGGCGGCATCGATCTTGCCCTCTTCCAATGCTTCCAGACTGGCGGTGAGATTATAGTTTTTGATCAATTTCTTTTTGCGCAAGGAGGGCAGGTCGTTTTCTTCCAGCCCCATCGCATCCAAAAGATCCATTGCATTCAGATAGGTTCCGGAATAAACCGAACCCAGCGAGACGATCTTTCCTTTTAACTGCTTCATGGAGTGCACCGAAGGATCGGTGGTGATCAGCATCAGCTGCTCGGTGAACACACACCCGATAGCGCGCAGTGAATCAATTTTTCCTTCTTTTTTGAAGATATTGGTTTCGTTCCAAGAATGGTTCAATAGATCGGCCTGCGCCAGCCCGATATCTTTTGGGGTTTTATCGATAATGATCATATTGGCCTTGGCACCATCGGTGGAATACGGTTTGATCTTCAACCCGCTTTGTTCCTCTACCGACGCGGCAAAGTCCTTTCCGTATTGATGGTAAACACTGTCGATGCAGCCGGTGGGCATATTAAAATCGGGGGTTCTGCCGCATCCGGTAATGCTCAGCAGAACCGCAACGGTCATTAAAAATGCAATCAGTCGTTTCATAAAATTCATCCTTGCTTGATGCGATATAATTCTTCGGTAGCGAACGCTAATTTGGTGACAACGTCGGTCTTGGTGGGGTAGCAATAAAAAGAATCCCGCTCGGTGGAAATATCCACGCAATCGAAAGGCTTAATATAGCAATAATCGTATTCAATATGCAGGCTATTGGTCTGCGGGGGTGTGCGTTGAATATAATAATCTTCGCCATTATAATGACCGCGCAGAATAAAGCCTTCGTCGATGGTGTGGGTCAGGGTCGCTTTGCCTAATTTTTCGAATTTCCAGCAGCGGGGCAGGGAATAAACTTCTACTTCGTCTTCAAAGGAATAGGTCCCTTCTTCAATTTGCTTACGCACCTGTAATCGTTCCCATTCAAACCAATCGGGGATATGGGAAAATTCGGTCTCGCCCTCCAAGGCGGAAAGACTGCCGTCTTCGTTCAAATTCCAGCGTTTGCCGCAGGCGGTGCAGTAAAGCTCGGTCCCTTCGGATGCCATTTGAGATTCTTTGAGGCAATGGGGGCATTGATAAAGTACCTTGTGCAGCCCTTCGGCGCGGTGGGGTTCGGTAATTAAAATACCGTTTTCCTTTTGATATTTATATTCATCGTAAGATAATGCTTCCCGCAGAGCGGCGTTGATTTCGTCCACACTCATTTTTTCGATCTGTTCGGGGGTGAGAATTTGGGTCATGGTCATATGCAGGGGCACCTTGCGGGGCTTGCGATAGTTCCAAAAGGGGGTGAGCAAATGGTTGCCGCGATGCACCACCGCCACCACAGGGACTTTATTTTTCTTCACCAACTTGCCCAAGGATTCAGGCAGATAGGCTAAGGTGCCGATGGGGGTATAGCGTGCTTCGGGATACATGGCCAAAATATCGCCCCGTTTTAGTACACGACTGATGGATTTAATCAAATGCAGATCCATCGTAAATTTGCGGGTGCAGATAGCGCCGATCAACTCCATCAGCCAAGGGCGGCGATAGTAGCCATCAATGCTGACAACGTTGTTGACCCGATGGGGAAAAGTGCCCATCGCGCAGAGTTCAAAATCGATGAAATACATATGGTTGCTCAAAAGCATATAGGGCGGCTTCAAGCCCTCCATATTGATCTTTTCCACCTTGTATTTCTTT
>CALGEL010000004.1 GCA_937881855.1 uncultured Clostridia bacterium
GCTATTATCAGTGAAGAACAAAAGAAACTCAAAGGAGAACTTTACCAATGAAAAAAATTGCCATTGTTGCGCTGGTGCTGATCGCCGCGCTCACCCTTTCCGCTTGCAATTCAGTCACCGCCTTTTCCCAGATCGACCCTGAAACCTATGTCACCATCGGGAACTATAAGGGGCTGAAATTCCAAGATCGCTCAACCGAAGCCACCGACTTTGCGGTTCAGCTGGAGCTGAATGCCGCTATGAGCGAGCTGGGGTACAGTACGAAGATGTATAATAATACCCAAGAAGGCGGTACGGTCCAAATCAACGACATTGTTGACATTGATTATATGGGAATGAAAGACGGCGTTGCCTTTGACGGCGGCACCGCCGAAGGGTACGAGCTGACCATCGGCAGCGGCGAGTTCATCAATGGCTTTGAAGAGCAGTTGGTGGGTGTCAATGTGGGCGAGACGGTTAAGATCAATCTCAC
This sequence comes from uncultured Clostridia bacterium, assembly GCA_937881855.1. Classification (GTDB taxonomy): domain Bacteria; phylum Bacillota; class Clostridia; order Oscillospirales; family QAKW01; genus QAKW01. The sequence goes on from CALGEL010000004.1 coordinate 473, forward strand.
CTTCCCCGCCCAATATAAAAAATCCGCCGAGCTGGCAGGGCAGGATGTGGTCTTCCAGGTCACCATCAATGCCATCAACGGCAAGGTGGAATATCCCGAACTGACCGATAAAATCGCCAAAGAGATCGACAAAGATGTCAGTTCTGCCGAAGAATTGCTCCAAAAGACCAAAGAGAGCGTAGAACAATCCAATAAAGACGAAGTGGAGAAACTGAAAAAGAGCCGCCTTTGGAATAAAGTCTATGAAGGTTGCACCTTTAAAAAGGATCTGCCCGACTCCCTGCTCAAAACTTATATCGAAGCCTGCCGCACTTCTTATGAAGCGATGGCAAAGCAATACGGTTACAATACTTTGGATGAATTGCTGGAAGCCAGCAAAGTATCCAAAAAGGATTTTGAAGAATCCTTGAAGATCGAAGGCGAAACGCAGGCGATCAATGTCCTGATCGGTTATGCCATCGCCAAAGCGGAAGGCTACACCCTTTCGGAAGAAGATTTCAACGAAAGCGCCAAAAAATACGCCACCGCCTACGGCTATTCCGATCCCAGCACCTATATCAATGCCAAGGGTCGCAGTCTGCTGGAAGAACAATTCGTTCTGGATTATGCGGTAGCCAAGATTATCGAAGAAGCCGATATCACCCCTGCCGCGTAAAGCAAATAACAAGTATTAAAAAATACGGTAGTGCATCGCACTA
>CALGEL010000005.1 GCA_937881855.1 uncultured Clostridia bacterium
GTTGCAAACTTTTTGAACTCGATGGGCGCCAATATCCGTGGCGCAGGTACCGATGTCATTAAGGTGCAGGGCGTGGCAGATCTGCGGGGCGGCACCTATGCGGTCATCCCCGACCAGATCGAAGCAGGCACCTATATGGCGGCGGCGGCAGCCACCGGCGGAAAAGTGCTGGTCAAGAATGTCATCCCCAAGCATATGGAATGTATCACCGCCAAATTGGAGGAGATGGGCGTCCATATCGAAGAATACGACGATAGCATTTTGGTGGATGCCACCGCGCCGTTGAAGAAAGCAAATATCAAGACCATGCCCTACCCCGGCTTCCCCACCGATATGCAGCCGCAGATGGCGGTGGTGATGCTGCGTGCGGAAGGAACCGGCAAAATCGATGAAAGCATCTGGGAAAGCCGCTTCAAATATACCGAAGAACTGATCCGAATGGGCGCCGAGATCGCAGTCGCAGGCAAGGTCGCCACCATTAAGGGCGGCAGTCGTCTGCTGGGCGCACCGGTGCGGGCGTGCGACCTGCGGGCAGGTGCGGCGATGATTATTGCGGGGCTGGTGGCGCAAGGAACCACCACCATCGAAGATATCGACCATATCCGCCGCGGTTATGAGCGGATTGTGGAAAAGTTCTCTGCGCTGGGCGCCGATATCCGCGTGGTCCTCGATTGAGTTTGAAACTCTTCATATTTAATATACAAGGCTTGCGTCGCCCTTTGCAACGCAAGTCTTGTTTTTGTTTCGTCTATTTTGACGATGGAAATAAAAAATGACGCAAAAAAATGTATAAATAGCACTAAAATTTTGAAAAAAGACACAAATAGTTTAAAAAAAGCAACATAAAGCAATGTCTTTTTGCTTTTTCCTTTGTTATAATAGTGTCAAATAGGTGAAATGCCCGCTTCTATGAGCGGCCATTTAGTACATAAAAGATATGTGTGGAGGTACTTCGTGAAAAAGCGTATATGGTCAATCGCTGTTGCACTGGCAATGGTCCTCTCTATGATTTGCTCGGTATTTGTCGTATCTGCTGCCGATGAGGTAATGCAGATTGCGTTGTCGAGCAATAGTGTGTCGGAGGGCGATACGCTGGAAGCAACGGTTCAAATGAATAATTACGCTTCCGATTGGAAAGATCTGGCGATCCGATTGGAATATGATCCGTCGATGCTGGAGCTCGTCTCGGTGGATACCTCCGGTTTTGGTGCCGATGGTTCTTATGCTGAAGAGCAAAAAGGCATCTTGGAAGCCAAATGGAGCTATGAAGAAGCGGTCGTCAAAGAGGAGTCCTCTTTTGATGCCCTGAAGATCAGCTTCAAGGTCCTCAATGGGGAAGGTGCGTCTTCTTTGAAGGCTGCTTTGCAGGCGGGCGAATTGACCGCCGAGGCCGAGGCAGAGTTCCGATTCGAGAAAAAAATGGCAATTTCGCAGCAAGCGACCTTGCTGAACGCCGGCGAACTGCCCACGCTGAAACTCACCCCTAGCAAGAATAACCTTTTGCCGGACGATGAATTTACCGTCACACTTTCGCTGGAGAATTATGCCGACAACTGGGCAACCTTCACCGCCAAGGTGACATATAATCCGGATGAATTTGAATACAAAGACTACCTCAGATCGGAAGAAACCCTCGGGTTTTTAATTGACGAAGAGGAAGAAGGCAAGCTTACCATCACTTGGTTGAGCCAAAACGGCAAGAACTTTGCTTCTCCCAACGACGGGAAGATCGATCTAATTAATTTAAATTTTAAAGCGAAAAAGGTCCCTGCTGATATCACCGCCACCTTTGTAGATGAAAGTGTCGCAGGATATGACAGCAACGGAACCCCCACGCTTTTCAAAGAGGCGGACAACGTTTACACAGCCTCGACCACTTTGTCGCTGCAACTTGACACAAATCAAAAACGCCCCTATCTGACAATGCGATTGGTGGATAGCTCCAACGACCCGATTAGTGATACTAATCCTCTTACCCCGGGTCGGCAGGTCAAGGCGATCGTGACCCTGAATGATTTCGCGAGCAGTTGGTACATGATGAGCCTCTCGGTGGATTTCGACAACAGTAAGCTTACTTATAATAAAGCCCAACAAATAGCATTTAAAACCACCGCCAAAATGTTGGATGCAGAAGTGGAAGGCGAAGAAACAACAAATACCGTAAATGTAAGCTTCATCAGTTATGAACTGGATAATGATTTGCAGCTTGACGGCGGAACTTCTGCCGATATTTTGGAACTGACACTGACCGTCAGCGGTACAGCGAACGAGGGCGAGACTGCTTCGATCAGCACTTTCTTTAAAAGCGGAGGTAACCTTACATACAATAGTGCCACCGATGAGGAAACAGAGCTGAAGGATGAAAGTCATTATATTGCGATGCACGAAAAAGGTGCAGTTACTGCCCCCATCGGAAAGAAGCCGCTTCCCTACCTTTCTATAGCCCTGCAAGCCAAGGCGGAGGAGAAGACGTATGCAAGAGGCGATACTTTTACCGCCTATGTGCGAGTTCACGATTTCTATCAAAAATGGTCGGCGATGAGCTTCCTGCTCGAGTATAATTCCGACGTTTTTGAAATCAAAACAACCGGTGTCAGCGCAGTCCAGTTTGGTAAAGAAAAAGATGAAAAAGACGCGTATAAAGACCCCAAAGTGTTCCCTGTTATCAGTAAGCTTGATGGAACCAGCGTTTTGAGTGCCACAGTTTTCAGCGCACTCGGCGGCGATGTCGGCTTGGTCGATGAAGATAACAATGAAATCACCAACGGCGAAGGCGTTGTCCTCAAAGTCCGCGTGAGAGTAAAGACAGGCTGGGAGACTCCGCTTAATGAGAAAGGTTCCCCCATCACCGAGTTCCCCATCACCGCCAGATTCGCTCCGGAAGGCAACCTCTCGGGCGACCAGATTCTTACTAATGACAACTATATAGAAACGCCGGATAATTGTACTGTAAAAATTGCCGATAATCCCCGCCCCGTCATTACCCGTGTCGTTGGCGAAGGGGAAGATGCGAGCAAGCCCATTAAACCGGGCGAGGATGTCCAATTCGCGGTCTCGGTAAAGAATTTCGCAGGCTCTTGGGAAGCAATGACCTTGGCAGCGGAATTTAATTCCGAAGTATTCGAGTTTGTTTCTGCAACAAATTCAGAGCCGTTTACAGTAGAGGGCGAAAACGCCAGTAATTTCTATCCAAACGTGCTGGATGGTTATCTGCTTGCCAGCTGGCTCAACACAACGGATATGAAAATGAAGAGCAATTCCAGTCAGCAGGTCATGACCTTCACCCTGAAGGCAAAAGAGACAGTTGTTTTAACCGACGACATGGAAGAGACCATCTCTGTCTTCTTTGTTCCCGAAGGAAACATCGCCCACGGAAAAGAACTGAATGAATACGACTATGACGCTTCTGAAAAGTCCATCACCGTCACCATCTCATTGAATGATACTGTATATAAAGTTCAACTCGAATGGGGCGACATGACCTTTACCTACACATATGGTACTTGGAATACCAACACCTATGTTTGGGATAATCGCGGCTGGACACTTGCCAACGGTGCTGACAATAAGATTACTGTCGAGAACCAAGGCAATGCCGATGTATCAGCAGAACTTTCCTTTACGTCGGATGATGAAGAATTGAGCGGCGAATTTAAGCGCAATGGCAACCCCATTCAATCGGTGGTAGTTCCCGCAAGCGAAATCAAGGAGATCACTTTCGATCTTGGCGCTTATACTGTCGCAAAAGAGGCTTGGACCGGAAAACTAGAACTCGGTTCCATCACCGTTACTATTAAAGCTGTAGAATCAACATAACCCAGGAGGACTCCCCGTTGAGTAACCAAGAAAACTTTGAAAATAGAGAAAAAAATCGCAAAAAGAAACGCTGGATGCTGGCGCTGTTGATCTTGCTATTGCTGCTTTTGATCACAAGTTGTAGCGTCACCATCTGGTCCCTCTTCTTCCGCGATACCCCCACCTCTCTTGCGCCGGACTATGCCCCGCAAGAAATTGAACCTAACGCAACCCCTACCCCCGATACCGATAAGGATAAATTGGAGCAGGAGCAGGGTGGCGGCTCGGTAAGTATTCAATATACCAAAGAGGTCCGTGCGGATCTTTCCGATGGTATGGTCTATCTTACCTTTGCCAACCCCGGTGAATCCAATCAGGATATGGTCCTGCAGGTCATCATTCAGGGGAAGGTCATTGCTCAATCTAAATTATTGCCCCCCGGGCACTCCCTTTCCCAGCTTCCCTTGCTGGAAGGTGTAAACCTTTCTCCGGGCGGTTATAACGGCAAATTCACCACCGCATATTATTATGAAAATGGCGAAAGAGCCATCATTCAAACCGATATCCCCTTGATGATTCGGGTTGAAGAATAAACTATTATTTATTTAAGGTATTTCGCCGCCCTTGCGCTGCAAGGAACGCAAAGGCAGGCAAATATATAAAAATTATTTTAAGGAGACTTAAAAAATGAAAAAGGTATTATCTATCGTTCTGGCTATCGCTATGATCGCTACTATGTCCGCTGTTGCTTTTGCTGAGACTTTCGGCGGTGAAACTGGTGTTGGTTCCATCCCCAATGGTGGTTTCAAAAAAGAAGGCATCGTTGTTTCTGGTTCTTACGAAAACGCTGGTTTTATTCCTATGTACAAGGTTGATGTTGAATGGCCTTCTTTCGCCTACAACTTCAAAATCGGCAAAACTTGGGACCCCGTAAATTATGTTTGGGTAATGACTGGCAATGGTCAGTGGACTGATGCTACTGCTAGAAATATCAACATTACCAACCATTCTTCCGATGCTATTAAGGTTGCTGCTTCTTATTCTGGCGCAGAAGGCACCGACTTCGACTTCGTACCCTCTACTACCGACGGCGTAATTGCTGGTGCTTCCAAAGGCGACAACGAGATTGGCGCTCCTGTTTCTGGCACAATCGCAGCTACCTTCGAGCCCGCCGCCACCTACAAAATCGCTGACGACGTTGAAAACATCGGTACCATCACTATTACCATTACCGCTGCTGCCTAATTAATTGCTTATATCTAACAGCGGCCAAGGGCGGCAATCCGCCCTTGGCATGCTGCCAAGCCTACATAGGCTAAATCGTTTTTCATGAAAAATTCAGCGCGGCGCGCCCCTTGCAGCCGCCGCGCTCTGAAAAACGCATTGGTATATGGTTGAACTATCTCCGGGCCTGGTTTCAGACCGGCGATATTTGAGCAATATACCCCAAAATCTATCGCATATAAAATCAAACCCCTTATATCGTATCAAGGATTTTTAGGCGGCTGCCGGCGATTTTCCGCCCGCAGCCTTTTTTAACCCATCCATATAAAAGGAAGTAAAAATGTCAAAAATCTTGCATAAATTTTCAAAAAAAGAATTAAAGATTGCGTTGATTGTGGCGGGGATCGTCAGTATCCTTTCAGTCTGCGCCATGACGGTCGCGCTGATTATCTTTAAGCCCACCCCCCAACCCCAGCCGGAATTTGTCCCACCCGAATTTGACCAAGCGGCGGTGGTAGGCACTCTGGAAGAAACCGATGAATTAAAAAATCTGGGCTGGTCGAAACTTTATAGAGAAGGGATGACCTATACTGTCTATCTCTGCGGCGGTCTCTTGGTCAACGAGCAAAACCAAGCGGATGTATGGTTCTATAATGAACCTGAAAATGAAAGTTATCTTAAATTGCGGGTGATCGATGAGCAAGGCAATGTCGTTGCCGAGACCGGCCTGATCAAGCCCGGCGAATATCTGCAAACCATTCAATTTTCCCGCGCGGTGAAGGATGATGAACCGCTCTCCATCAAAGTGATGGGCTATGAGCCGGAAACCTATTTGAGCAGCGGAGCGATTACCATCAATCCTGCGGTAATCAACAAATAATTTAGACGGAGGAAGACCATGAAGCAAAGAATCGGTGCAATTTTAATAAGTTTGGTGCTGGTATGTACAATGCTTTCGGTAGGTATTTCTGCCCATGCAGAGAATGCCGAAACAATCACTAATGTTCCGAGCGATATTCAAATCGAAGTGCAAGGAATCTTACATTACATTCCCAGTCCCTATGAGTATATCGTTCAGCCGAAAGATGATTCCTATACCCTGGATGAAGAAGTAGGGTCTCTGGAAGTCATTCCTGCCGGCAATACCGAAGATTTCGAGTTGGTAGTGCGGTTTTTCGACCCCGACCATGAAGAATCGATGAGCTGGATCAAGCAGTGCATTGAGAATTTCGATGGTACCGACTGCACCCCCTTTGAAGTATTCTATCGCGAAAAAACCACCGGCAAACGCGCCGAATTGGCAGAAGGCGATGAAGTTCGCATCAAGGTCTCTTCCGATGATCTGGTCCTTTACCGTCTGACCTCCGATGGCCAAAAATCCTTGGTGGAATCTACCATTGTGGAAGGTGTTCTGACCTTTAAGGCGGGCGGCAGCAGATGCTATTTTGTCCTTGCCAAAAAGGTGGAAGAGCCTGCTCCCGAGCCGACTCCCGATCCCGAACCCACTCCCGAGCCCGAGCCGGAAGTAAAGCCCGAAAAGCCGAGCAAACCCGATTCCGGCAACCCCGATACCGGCGATAACTTCAACCTGATCTTCTGGCTTTCCTTGATGGCCGATAGCATCTTTGCATTCTTCATCATCATGTTGCTGCGCGAACAAGCCAGAGTGGAAGAATAAAATATAGGGAACGACCTGTGTGTCGTTCCCTTTTTTATGCCCAAATCCACCAAAACAACCAAATCATTTGGTTGTTCCGCACCGACATCGATGTCAGTCCAATTCATTGGACTCGCCCAACCAAATCATTTGGTAGGTTTCTCACTCGCACGATAGCTTCGTCACAATTCATTTGTGTCACCAACCAAATCATTTGGTTGTTCCGCACCGACATCGATATCAGTCCAATTCATTTGGACTGACCCAACCAAATCATTTGGTTGTTACCCCCAAATCATTTGGGGTAGCTCACCGCACATGATCTGCACAATTCATTTGTGCAGACAACCAAATCATTTGGTTGTTCCGCACCGACATCGATATCAGTCCAATTCATTTGGACTGACCCAACCAAATCATTTGGTTGTTACCCCCAAA
>CALGEL010000006.1 GCA_937881855.1 uncultured Clostridia bacterium
TGGTCGTACTGGGCGATAAGGTCGATATCGTCGCAGTTGTAGGCACGCAAAAATTCGTGAACGTCAACAAGGTCCTGCTTGCAGGAAACAAAGGAACAAGCGATATAATCCACTTCATTTTGAACGCCGAAGGCGATATCTTTTTTATCCTGTTCGGAAAGATATTCCTGCTTCATCACTTTGCCGGGGAAACTCATACTCTTGCGATCGGATAGTTCTCCGCCGATAACGACCGTACATTCGATGTTTGCACTGTCTATATTTACAACCTTAAAGGTCAAAAGACCGTTATTGAGCAAAATGGTATCCCCCACCGAAAGCTCGTTGGGAAGATTGGGATAGCTTACCGCAACCCTTGTCTCATCCCCGACGATATCATCGGCAGTAAAAGTAAATAAATCGCCGTCATTCAGGGTGATTTTGCCGTTTTCAAAGGTTTTGATTCGATATTCAGGACCTTTGGTATCCAGCAGAATGGCAATGGGCATTTTAAGCTCCGAACGAACCTTTTTGACAAGGTCTATTCTTCGCTGGTGATCTTCATAGGTATTATGGGAAAAATTGAGCCTTGCCACGTTCATTCCGGCCTTACAAAGACCGGTGATTATTTGCTCGGTCTCGCTTGCCGGACCGATTGTACATACTATTTTTGTTCTGCGCATTTTAACTGACCTCCAAAAAAACCTGCTCTTTACTCCAATACAAAAAGCAAAGAGCAGGCATAAACAAAGCAGACTATTGGTATTATTCCCACTCGATGGTACCGATGGGCTTGGGAGTGAGGTCCAGAAGGACACGGTTGATGCCTTCCACTTCATGAGTGATGCGGTCGGTGATCTTATGCAACACTGCGTAGGGGATTTCTTCGATGGTGGCGGTCATGGCATCCTTGGTATTGACTGCGCGGATGATGGCGGGCCAGCCTTCATAGCGGCTTTCATCCTTCACGCCCACGCTCTTGATATCGGGGACAACCACGAAATACTGCCAAACCTTTTCGGCAAGGCCGCAGATATCAAACTCTTCCCGCAGGATCGCATCGGCTTCCCGCAGAGCATTGAGACGATCACGAGTGATGGCTCCCAAGCAACGAACACCCAGGCCGGGGCCGGGGAAGGGCTGACGATAGACCATGGCATGGGGCAAGCCCAACGCTTCGCCGACCACACGAACTTCGTCCTTATACAGCAGTTTGACCGGCTCCACCAATTCAAATTGCAAATCTTCCGGCAGACCGCCCACGTTATGATGGGATTTGACCGCCTTTTTGCCTTCCGCTTGCTTGAAGCTTTCCAGAATATCGGGATAGATGGTACCCTGCGCCAAGAAGGAAACCCCTTCCAATTTACGGGCTTCATCCGCAAAGACATTGATGAATTCCGCACCGATGATCTTGCGCTTCTTTTCGGGCTCGGCCACATCTTTCAGCAGATCCAGAAAACGGTCGGTGGCATCCACATAGATCAGGTTGGCATCCAGGCCTTCGCCGAAGATCTTGATAACATTCTCCGATTCATCTTTACGCATCAGGCCGTGGTTGACGTGGACACAGACCAGCTGCTTACCGATCGCCTTAATCAGCAATGCGGCAACAACGGAAGAATCCACACCGCCGGAAAGGGCTAATAAGACCTTCTTATCGCCTACCTGGGCGCGAACCGCAGCAACCTGCTCTTCAATAAACGCATCGGCAAGTTCTTTATTGGTGATTCTTGCCATCGATTCGGGGCGTACATTCGAATTCATTTTTTTATCTCCTTTATATATTATACTTAATCAAATAATGGGGTGGAAAAATACCGTTCGGCGGTATCCGGCAGGACGGTCACCACGGTTTTTCCCTTTCCTAATTTTTTGGCCAATTTCAACGCAGCCGCCACATTGGTACCGCTGCTGATTCCGCACAAAATACCTTCTTTGGCGGCCAGATCCTTAGAAGTCTGCAACGCTTCTTCATCCTTGACGATGCAAACGTCATCATAGATATTTTGATTCAATATGGCGGGAATTATGCCATCGCCGATCCCCATTTGCAGATGGGTCCCGATGGACCCGCCCGAAAGGATCGCCGCATTTTCCGGCTCCACCGCCCAGATCAGTATCTCGGGGTTGGCTTCTTTCAGCGTTTCGCCGATACCGGTGATGGTTCCGCCGGTACCGATGCCGGAGCAAAAACCATGGATAGGACCATTCACCTGCTCCAAAATTTCCTTGCCGGTCTGCCGGCGCTGGATCGCAGGGTTGGCAGGGTTTTCAAACTGCTGGGGAACAAATACATTGGGGTCTTCCCTTTGCATCTTCAAAGCCAGCGCCAGACATTCTTCGATGCAGGCACCGATATTACCGGCATCGTGCACCAAGATGACTTCCGCGCCATACTGATTGACCAATTTCCGCCGCTCTTCACTGACCGAATCGGGCATAATAATCTTGACTCGATAGCCTTTAACGGCGCCGACCAACGCAAGCCCGATACCTTGGTTCCCGCTGGTGGGCTCCACAATAATTGTGTTTTCATTCAGCAAGCCACGCTCTTCGGCATCGTGGATCATATTATATGCGGTGCGGGTCTTGATGGAACCGCCCACATTCAACCCTTCAAATTTCACTAAAATATCTGCGCTTTCGGGGTCGGGCAGGTTGCGCAGGCGGATGATCGGGGTATTCCCCACCGCATCCAATATGGAATTACATACCATCGCGGGTTCTCCTTAATGTGATCTTAAAAAACAACTTTTATTATATAAAATTATGGAGAATATTGCAATATTTTTTCGCAAAATTCTATTCTAATATATGAAAAAAATCGGATGCGCGTTCGCATCCGATTTTATTTACTCTTGATTTTCTTGCTGCTCTAATTTTTTCTCCCGCCGATAGATCCAAAAGGCGCCCAGCATAATAAATACAAAGGCCACCCCGACGATAATCAAGGCTTTGAAGAAATCATCGATAGTCAGCAACACTGCGCAAAGACCCAACAGCGCCGCGATGCCATAAAGCACCGCTACCGCCTTCTTTTGAGAAAGACCCAGCGCGATCAATTTATGATGGAGATGGGATTTATCCCCTTGGGTAGGCGATTTGCCCGATAAAATCCGCCGCACCGCCGCAAAGAGCAGGTCGTAGATCGGCAACAGATATAAAAGGACCGGGACAAAGAACGCCACCACCGCATAGGCTTTGAACAAGCCCAGAATGGAAAGGCAGGCCAGAGAATAGCCGATAAACATCGCACCGGTATCCCCCATAAACATCTTGGCAGGGTTGAAATTATAAGGCAAAAAGCCGATGCAGGCACCCGCCAATGCCGCCGCAATAATGGCCGCTTGGGAGGCTTCCAGCAAGATCAAAATCACCATACTGCTGATGGTCATAATCCCCGAAACGCCACAGGCAAGCCCGTCCAGCCCGTCGATGATATTGACTGCATTCAAGATCGCCAAGAGCCAAATAACACTGACCACAATCGACCAGATAAGCGGCAATTCGATATAAGGGGTATCTCCAAAGAAATTGGGGAACCGCTCGATCCGCACACCGCAGGCGACAGGGAATGCCACCGCCACCATCTGAACGATGAATTTGCGGGAAGCACGCAATGCCAGAACATCGTCCGCCATTCCAAGCGCCACCATCACCATCGCGCCCATCAACATTCCGTAGACCGGCAGGTTAATGAAATCGAAGGTAAAGACCAAGGTGCTGAAAAAGAAGCCTAAAAAGATCGCCAAACCGCCCAAGCGGGGGATGGGTTTTTTATGCATTCTTCGACTATCCTTGGGGACATCGATGGCACCGATTTTTTCCGCCACCTTCTGCGCCAGCGGCGAGCAGAGAAAGCTCAGCATCGCCGCCACGAAAAAGGCAAGGGCTATAATAATATAATCAAATTTAGACATACTCTTTTACCCTTATTTATCGGGCTACAAAGCCGATTCTTTCATGAACTCTTGCCAAGGTTTTGGTTGCAATTTCTCTTGCAGCCAAAGCGGAGCGGGTATAGACTTCGCGCAGATAGGCAGGGTCTGCCATCAATCTGCGGTATTCTTCCTGCAACGGGGTCAGCTCGGCGATGATCGCTTCGGCGACGGCGGTCTTGAAGGTGCCGTAGCCCTGACCTTCAAATTCGGCAACCGCTTGCTCAATAGTCTTGCCGGTCATGGCGCTATAAATGGTGAGCAGGTTATTCATTCCGTACCGCCCTTCTTCAAAGGCGATGCGGTTTTCGGAATCGGTGACTGCCGATTTGCACTTTTTCAAAATCTTGGCCGGCTCATCAATGACGCTGATATAGCTTTTGGGGTTGGGATCGGATTTGCTCATCTTCTTATCCGGCTGGGTCAGGCTCATCACCTTGGCACCCAGAGAAGGAATATATCCTTCGGGGACAGTGAACAGATCGGGGAAGATGCCGTTCATGCGGTTGGCGATATTCCGCGCCAATTCCAGATGCTGCTTTTGATCCACGCCCACCGGCACCAGATCGGTATCATAAAGCAGAATATCCGCCGCCATCAAAACAGGGTAATCAAACAGACCTGCATTGATATTATCGGCATACCGCTTGGATTTATCCTTAAACTGGGTCATACGGGAAAGCTCGCCGAACATCGTATAGCAGTTCAAAATCCAAGAAAGCTCGCAATGCTCGGGGACATGGCTTTGGATAAAGATCAAATTCTTTTCGGGGTCCACACCGCTGGCAATGATCATCGCCAAGGTGGAAAGGATGCGCTCATGCAGTTCCTTAGGATCCTGGCGGACGGTGATGGCATGGAGATCCACCACCGAAAAGATGCCCTTGCCCTTTTCGCTGACCTTGCTCCAATTGCGCACCGCGCCGATATAGTTGCCCAGCGTGATGACACCGCTGGGTTGAATTCCGCTGAAAATGGTTTGCTCTGCCATTTTATTTTCTCCTTAGGACATAAAAATTCATTTTAAAGATTATACCATATATATTCCAACTTGACAACTATGAAAATAAATATTATTATATTAAACGGAAATTTATGTGTTTAAGTAAAACCGACCGATCAAATGAGATGGATTTTTCGATTTCTTCGGGCGAAGGCGTATGGTCGATACGGCGAGAACGAAAAATCGGAAAAGGCGCTCATTTCAGCGGTCAAAAAGGAGAATAAACGAAAATGGAAGTAAGAACAAGATTTGCTCCAAGTCCTACGGGCTATATGCATGTTGGCAATTTGAGAACAGCTTTATACACCTACCTGATCGCACGGCAGAACAACGGTAAGTTCATTCTGCGGATCGAAGATACCGATCAAGAGCGGTATGTGGAAGGCGCGGTGGATCTCATCTATCGTACAATGAAAGAGACCGGTATGTATTGGGACGAAGGCCCCGATGTAGGCGGAGAATACGGCCCTTATATCCAAAGCGAGCGTCAAAGCTTATATATGGACTATGCAAAAATGCTGGTAGAAAAAGGCGCAGCCTATTATTGCTTCTGCGATAAGGAGCGGTTGGACGAGCTGAAACTGATCCATTCCATCTCCAAGGTCCCCCATAAATATGACGGCCATTGCCGCAATCTCTCCAAGGAAGAGATCGAAGAGAAATTGGCGGCAGGGGTTCCCTTTGTCATTCGTCAGAAAATTCCCGAAGGCGGCACCACCACCTTCCAGGATGAGATCTATGGCGAGATCACTGTCGACAACAGCGAGCTGGACGATCAAATTTTGATGAAGACCGACGGTCTGCCCACCTATAACTTTGCCAATGTGGTGGACGATCACCTGATGAACATCACCCATGTGGTACGCGGCAAGGAATACCTTTCTTCCGCCCCCAAATATAACCTGCTCTATGAAGCATTCGGTTGGGAAATCCCCAAATACGTGCATTGCGCCCCTGTTATGAAGGACGCGCATAATAAACTCTCCAAGCGCAACGGTGACGCTTCCTATGAAGACCTGATCAAAAAGGGCTATCTCAAAGATGCGGTCATCAACTATATCGCCCTTTTGGGTTGGGCGCCCAAGAGCGAGCAGGAAAAGTTCACCTTGGAAGAACTGATCCAAGAATTTGATATCGCAGGCATCTCCAAATCCCCTGCCATCTTCGATAATGAAAAACTCGCTTGGCTCAACGGCGAATATATCAAAGCCTTGCCCGCCGAGGAGTTTTTAGCAATGGCAATGCCCTTCATCAAAGAAGCAGTCAAGCGTGAAGATGTGGATTTTGCATCCCTTGCCGCTCTTCTGCAAGGCCGCTGCCAAATCTTAAACGAGATCCCCGAAATGATCGATTTCATCGACACTCTGCCCGATTATGATATCGAACTCTATACCCATAAAAAGATGAAGACCAACCCCGAAAATTCCTTGGACTCCTTGAAGGCCATCCTGCCCGCTCTGGAAGCGGTCAGCGAATGGACGCAAGAGAATATCCATACCGCGCTTTTCGATCTCATTGCCAAGCTGGAAGTCAAAAACGGCCTGATTCTTTGGCCGCTGCGTACCGCCCTTTCGGGCAAACAGTTCACCCCCGGCGGCGGTGTGGAGCTTGCCTATCTCTTGGGTAAGGAAGAAACTCTGGCGAGAATTCAAAAGGGTATTGAAAAATTATCTTAATTCCTATTCCCCATTCTCATTTTAAACGGTTCAAAATGAGCGCAGGTTTTGCCGAAAAGACCCGCCCATTTTCAACCGTTTAGTCCGTCGGAATCCTACCGGACTTTAAATATATACTAAGGAGTTTAAAATGAAAAAAATTTCTGTCAAAGGAATGGCGGTCGCCGGTGTGATCGCCGCCCTTTATGTTGCTTTGACCCTGCCCTTTGGGCAGTTTGCCTTCGGGCCGATCCAATTCCGGCTTGCTGAAATTTTAACCCTGCTCCCCTTTTGCTCCCCTTGGGCGATTTGGGGTGTAACGCTGGGATGTTTGCTTTCCAACCTGCTCTTTTCCACCCTTTGGGATGCACTCTTCGGCACGCTGGCGACCTTGATCGCCGCCTACTGCACCTATAAAAGCCGCCATCTGCTGGTCGCGCCCATCTGGCCGATCCTTTGGAACGGCCTTGTCATCGGAACGATGCTTGCCATCTTGACGCTGGACTCCTTTGCCATTGTCCCTTGGCTGACCATTATGGTGGAGATCACCGCCAGCGAATTTATCGTTTGCTTCGGGCTGGGCGTTCCTTTTATGCAGTATTTTAAAAAATATAAATTGGATCGATTTTTGAACTAAAAAAGGGGCTGTAAAAAACAAATGTTTTTTACAGCCCCTTTTATTTTTTTCGAAATATCTATTTCACAATTCTTCAAACCGTTCAAATGGGATGGATTTTTTGATTTCTTTGGGCGACGCTGTATGTCGATACAGCGAGACCAAAAAATCAGAAAAGGCGCCCATTTCAACGGTTTAATTCTTGCAAAAATTCGCCGATGCGCTTTAATGCTTCCTTGATATGGTCGGTAGAATAGCAATACGAAGCACGGACAAACCCTTCCCCGCCCTTACCAAAGGCAGGACCGGGCACCACCGCCACGTGCTTGCTTTCCAGCAGGCGTTGGCAAAATTCTTCACTGGTCAGCCCTGTTTTTTCGATGCAAGGGAAGGCGTAGAAGGCGCCCTTGGGATCGCGGCAGGTCAGACCAAGCCGATTAAATCCATCCACAATCAAGCGGCGGCGCATATCATATTCTTCCGCCATCTCCGCCACAACTTCATCGCATTCGGTCATCGCCACAATGGCGGCATACTGCGAAGTGGTGGGCGCGCACATAATGGCAAACTGATGGATCTTGGTGATCTGCGCCAAAATCTCCTGCGGCCCGCAGGCATAGCCCATCCGCCAGCCGGTCATGGAAAAGGCCTTGGAAAAGCCATTGACCACCACCGTACGCTCCTTCATATCGGGCAAAGAAGCGATAGAAACATGGGCTTTACCGCCGAAGGTGAGTTCGGCATAAATTTCATCGGAAAGGACTAAAATATTGGTCCCCCGCAAAACCTCTGCGATCTTTTCCAGATCTTCCCTTTCCATGATAGCACCGGTGGGGTTGCAGGGATAGGGCAGGATCAACACCTTGGTTTTAGGCGTGATGGCCGCTTTCAAGGCTTCGGGAGTCAATTTAAATTGATCTTCCGCTTTGGTCTCGATGATGACAGGGACACCCCCTGCCAAGCGGGTAATGGGCTCATAGCAAACATAGCTGGGTTGCGGGATGATGACTTCATCCCCCGCCGCCACCACCGCACGGATAAATCCATCGATGGCTTCGCTTCCGCCGACGGTGATCAAAATTTCCTGCAACGGATCATAAGTGAGCTGATATTTTCGCTCCATATAGCCCGCCACCGTTTCCCGCAGGGATTGCAGACCGCTATTGGAAGTATAGCGGGTTTTCCCGCTTTCCAAGGAGCGAATACCTGCCTTGCGGATCTGCCAAGGGGTTGGAAAATCCGGCTCGCCCACACCCAAAGAGATGACATCGCTCATCGTCTCCGCCAAATCAAAAAAGCGGCGGATACCGGAGGGCTGAATGTTCAACACTTCGGGATTGAGTAACTTATTATAATCGATCAAAGGGAATACAACCCCCGATCATCCGAATTGGTATCGCAGAGCTGAACATCCAGCTCTTTATAACGACGCAATACGAAGTGGGTGGCTGTGGAAGTAACACCATCCATCGTTGCCAGCTCTTTTGCCACAAACTTAGCCACATCGTGGAAGCTCTTGCTCTTGACAATAACGGTCAGGTCATAGCCACCGCTCATCAAATAGACCGATTCCACTTCGGGATATTTCGCCACCTTTTCCGCCACTTCTTCAAAACCCAAGGTGGCCTTTGGAGTCACCTTCAATTCGATCAATGCAGAAACATAGGTATTATCCACCCGCTCCCAGTCGATGACCGCTTTATAGCCGCGGATGATCCCTTCTTTTTCCATCTCGTCGATGGCATCGGCAATCGCGTTGGTTTCAACGCCCAACATAGTTGCCATTTCTTCCAAAGAGAGACGGGAATTTTTATGCAGCAGTTTCAATAATTTCAGTTTCATTTTTTATCTCCTTAATAGAGCGGGAATTTTTCGCAAAGGGCCAGAACTTCCTTGGTGATGCGCTCTTTATTGCCTTCAAAATCGGCGATAACATCCTTGATCCAGCCGGCGATCAATTCCATTTCGGGCTCCTTGAAGCCGCGGGTGGTGACTGCGGGCGAGCCGAGACGGACACCGCTGGTGACAAAGGGCTTCTCGGGATCGTTGGGGATGGCATTCTTATTGGCGGTGATATGCACTTCGTCCAAGCGATGCTCCAATTCCTTGCCGGTGATGCCATTGCTCCGCAGGTCCAAAAGCAGCAGGTGGTTATCGGTGCCGCCCGAAACCAAATTGATACCTTCTTCCAAAAGTTTCTTTTCCAGCGCCTTGGCGTTCTTCACTACCTGGGCTTGATATTCTTTAAATTCGGGCTTTAAGGCTTCGCCGAAGCAGACCGCCTTAGCGGCAATGATATGCTCCAAAGGACCGCCTTGGGTACCGGGGAAGATTGCCTTATCGATCGCCTTGGCATATTCCTCTTTGCAAAGGATCAAGCCGCCGCGGGGACCGCGCAGAGTCTTATGGGTGGTGGTAGTAACGATATCGGCATAGGGAACCGGAGAGGGATGCTCCCCTGCCGCCACCAAGCCGGCAATATGCGCCATATCCACCATAAAGAGCGCACCCACGCTCTTGGCAATCTCGGAAATACGCTCAAAATCAATGACACGGGGATAAGCAGATGCGCCCGCAACGATCATTTTGGGGTTATTTTCTTTGGCAAGCTGTTCCAAAACATCATAGTCGATATAACCGTCGTCATTGACACCGTAGGGAACAAAATTAAAGAACGCACCGGACATATTGACCGGGCTGCCGTGGGTCAGGTGACCGCCGTGGGCAAGGTTCATACCCAGAACAGTATCGCCGGGTTTCAGGAAAGCGAAATAAACCGCCATATTCGCCTGCGCACCGCTATGGGGCTGGACATTGGCATGGTCGGCACCAAACAGTTCGCAAGCGCGATTGCGGGCGATCTCTTCCAGAACATCGACGCATTGGCAACCGCCATAATAACGCTTACCGGGATACCCTTCGGCATATTTATTGGTCAACACCGTACCCATTGCCGCCATCACAGCGGGAGAGGCCACGTTCTCGGAGGCGATCAGCTCGATGCCTTCCTTCTGGCGAGTATATTCTGCATCAATGGCGGCGCCCACTTCGGCGTCATAACTGCGGATAAATTCAATGTTCTCTTCAATTCTCATTTTTTGGTTCCTCCCAATTCTTTTGTTTTTTCAAATGATTTTTTAATTGCTTCCATTACGATATTGCGGAAGGCATTGGTTTCCAGCGACTTGACACCTTCGATGGTGCTGCCGCCGGGGCTGCAAACCGCATCTTTTAATTCGGCGGGGTGTTTGCCGCTCTCGATGGCATTTTTGGCGGCGCCCAGAACAGTCCCTGCCGCCAGCTCCAAAGCGGTCTCGCGGGAAATCCCGCAGTCGACCGCACCCTCCGCCAACGCTTCGATAAAGAGATAGACAAACGCCGGCCCGCAACCCGAAAGGGCGGTGCCCGCATCAATCAGATGCTCCGGCAGTTCATATAATTTTCCTGCCTTGGCAAAAAGATCTAAAAAGGTTTCTTTTTGCTCGGCGGAAATATCCTTGGTGGTATAAAGAATCCGCCCTTCCCCCACCGCGACCGGTGTGTTGGGCATGATGCGGATCCAATGGGCATTCTTTCCGAGCATTTGGGAAAGGGTCTCGATCTTCAAGCCTGCCGCCATACTGATCAAGACCGCATCCTTCTGCAAGGAGATGCTTTGCAATAGTTTTTCCATTCCCTGCGGCTTGACGCCCAAAATAATATAATCGCATTCGGCGGCGATTTGGTCGGCATCGGCAACCGTTGCGCCGATTTTTTCGGCTAAGGCTTGGGCCTTTTCCAAATCGGTATCGGCGAGCAAAATGCTCTCTCCGCCCACCGCTTTTGCGGCGGCGGTTGCCAGGGCGCCGCCCATATTTCCGCAACCGATAAATCCGTATGTCATTTTATCTCACCTGCCCGTTTCCTTGGATAATGTATTTATAGGCGGTCAATTCCCTTAGACCCATCGGACCGCGCGCGTGCAATTTTTGGGTGGAGATGCCCATCTCGCAACCTAACCCAAACTGCCCGCCGTCGGTAAACCGTGTCGATGCATTGACATAGACTGCCGCGCTATCGACCATGGCGCAAAACCGCTTGGCATTTTCGGCATCTTTGGTCAAAATCGCTTCACTATGGCCGGTGGAATGGGCGGCAATATGGGCAATTGCTTCGTCCACATTCTCTACCACCTTGACCGCTAAAATATAGTCTAAAAACTCGGTATCAAAATCCCGCTCATTGGCAGGCGTTCCGTTCATCATCGCTTGCGCCTCTTGGTCGCAACGGAATTCCACCTGCGCCAACCGTTCTTTCAAGCGGGGCAAAAATTCCTTGGCGATGTTGCGATGCACCAAGCAAACCTCCGCCGCATTGCAGACCGAAGGGCGGGAAGTTTTGGCATTTTCCAAAATATCCAACGCCTGCTCCATATCCGCCGACTCATCTACATAGATATGGCAGATGCCCGTTCCCGTCTGGATGACAGGGACCTTCGCCCCTTCCAAGCAAGCATTGATCAAACCTGCGCCGCCGCGGGGGATCAAAAGATCCACATACCCCACCGCCTCCATCAGTTCCTTGGCAGATTGGCGGGTGGTATCTTCGATCAACTGCACGCTATCGGCGGGCAAGTCTAAATCGGAAAGCCCCTGCCGCAGAGCGCAGACAATGGCATTGGCAGACCGCCAAGCCTCCTTGCCGCTACGCAGGATGCAGACATTGCCGCTCTTAAACGCCAAGGCCGCCGCATCGGCGGTAACATTGGGGCGGCTTTCGTAAATAATGGCAACCACACCCATCGCCACCGCGGTCTTTTCAATCACTAATCCGTTGGGGCGTTCCACCCGCTCCAACACCGCGCCGATGGGATCGGGCAGGGCGGCAACCTCGCGGATGCCCGCCGCCATATCCGCAATGCGCGCTTCGGTCAGCCGCAGGCGGTCCTGCATCACCACGGTCATGGTATCGCCATACTGCGCTAAATCTTCCGCATTAGCAGTCAATATCTCTGCCGCCGCCCGCTCCAGCCGATCGGCCATCGCCAGCAGAGCGTCGTTCTTTTGTTGTTCGGTCAGCAGCACCATCGCCGCGCGGGTGGCTGCCGCCTTTTTTAAGATTTCTTGTGTACTCATCTTTTAAATAATGTTCCTACCGATTTTCCTTCTAAAATATCGTATAAGTTTTCGGGATGATCACCGTTGGTAATCACTGTCGAAATCCCTGCTTCCAAGCAAATCTTGGCGGCGGATAATTTGGTCGCCATCCCGCCGGTGCCCAGCGCCGAACCCTTCCCGCCTGCGATCTCTTGCAGTTCGGGAGTAATCTGTGAGACCATCGAAATCAACTTGGCGTCGGGGTCTTTGCGGGGATCGGCGGTATAAAGACCGTCAATATCGGTCAGCAGCACCAAAAGGTCCGCCTCCGCGCCCTTGGCAACGATCGCGCCCAAAGTATCATTATCCCCCACCGCAATCTCGGCGGTGGAAATGGTATCATTTTCGTTAATGATGGGCAACGCACCCAGCTCCAATAAACGATGCAAGGTGTTGCGGAAATTCTCATAGCGGTCAGCGTGGTTCATATCGTCGCCGGTCAGCAAAATCTGCGCCACCGTATGATTGTATTCCGCAAACAGCTTATCGTAGGTATACATCAATTCGCATTGCCCCACCGCAGCAGCCGCCTGCTTAGTAGGCATATCCTGCGGGCGTTCTTTCAGCGAAAGCTTCCCCACGCCCATCCCAATCGCGCCGGACGATACCAGCACCACCTCGTGCCCTGCATTTTTCAGATCGCTCAACACACGGCAAAGGCTTTCAATATGCCGAATATTCAGATTTCCTGTTTTGTGGGTGAGTGTCGATGTCCCCACCTTGATAACAACACGCATTTTCTTATACCTTCTCATAAGTAATAGTTATACATTTTAATTATAATATATGGAGTCTGTAATTTCAATCACTTTTTTCATCGAGAATTTATTAAAAAAACCGTTGACAAACGCTTTTTCCTTTGATATAATAGTCAAGCATTCGAAAAGAATATGGGGGTATAGCTCAGCTGGGAGCGCGATGCACTCAAAGTTGAACCCCATCTCATAATTTCATAAATAAATCACCTAGTATACCTCATATGGGGGTATAGCTCAGCTGGGAGAGCGCTTGAATGGCATTCAAGAGGTCAGCGGTTCGATCCCGCTTATCTCCACCAACTGTATACTAGGTGATTATTTTTTTATTCAAAATTCATATCGTTAAAACTGCCACCGGGTAGTGAAATGCTGATGCATTCGTTTGCACGTCGTTAGGTCTTTGAAGACGTGTGTACGGATGCTTATTTTTTTGGAGGACTTGCCTTGAAACACTATTTTTCAAAATTGGAGATTGCATTATGGTCTTCGTCTGTCTTGTTGATCGTGGGCTCCTTTTGCCTTTTTGACCGCGAGAACGTTCTGACCTTGATCGCCTCTCTCATCGGCGTTACCTCGCTGATCTTTAATGCCAAAGGCAATCCTTTCGGGCAGGTGTTGATGGTGGTGTTCAGCTTGCTGTATGGCATCATTTCCTATAGCTTCGCCTATTACGGCGAAATGATCACCTATCTCGGCATGACCATGCCGATGGCGGTCTTTGCCCTCATCTCGTGGCTCCGCAATCCCTATAAGGGCAACAAAGCAGAGGTTAAGGTCAACACCATCAGCAAAACGGAAACGGTGTGGATGTGGGTCGGCACCGCCCTTGTTACCGCTGTGTTTTATTTTATCTTGGCGCATTTCAATACCGCCAATATCATCCC
>CALGEL010000007.1 GCA_937881855.1 uncultured Clostridia bacterium
GTCCACTGGTCGTACAGAGTACCGCTGGCGTTGCGGCCCCAATCCAGCTTCAGGGTGGCGTTAACGTTAGCAGAGGTGTAACGACCGGCCACACCCAGAATGGACTCGATGTCCAGAGCGTAGCGGTACTGAGTATCCTCACGCATCCACCACTTCAGCAGCTCCCAAGCCTCTTCCTTATGCTCGGACAGAGCCTTTAATGAAGATTGCGTCAACGGCATTCCATTGACATGGTCAAGCACCCTCACCCTGTCTTCATCACTGATACCCAATTCATTGCATATTTCATCGGAAAGAATCTGTCCGTCCAACAGACGGATAATACGGGTGGAATAGGTTTCTGCCAGCTCGGGATTGTGGGTGACCATCACCACAAGGCGCTCTTTGGATATCTCCTTGAGCAGCTCCATGATCTGCACGCTGGTCTCGCTATCCAAGGCGCCGGTCGGCTCATCGGCGAGAATGATCTCGGGGTCGTTGACCAGCGCGCGGGCAATCGCCACCCGCTGCATCTGACCACCGCTCATTTGATTGGGGCGTTTATGCAGTTGGTCGCCCAGACCCACCTTTTCCAAGGCTTCGCGGGCGCGGCGGCGCCGCTCCTTTTTATTGACGCCCGAAAGGGTCAGCGCCAATTCCACATTGGAAAGCACCGACTGATGGGGGATCAAATTATAGCTTTGGAAGACAAAGCCTACCGAATGGTTGCGATAGGCATCCCAATCGCTATCTTTATATTCCTTGGTGGACCGACGGTTGATGATCAGATCGCCGTCGTTATAGCTATCCAACCCGCCGATAATATTAAGCAACGTCGTCTTACCGCAGCCGGAAGGACCCAATACCGAGACAAACTCGTTTTTGCGGAATTCCATCGTCACCCCGCGCAACGCTTGAACGGTGTTGTCTCCTACTTTATAAGATTTGAAAATGTTTTCTAAACGTAACAAATCATACGCCTCTTTCTGTTTATAGTATTAAAATTATACCTTCCATTTGCTCCCTTTTCAAGAAGAACTTGGCGAAATTTATCGTTTGTTCATAAAAAAATCCGAAGATTTTAAAATCTTCGGATTTTTTGTTCTGTTACTAACAGATCTAATTTTTGATCGTGGTCTTCGGTGGGAACTTGGGTTAAAACCTGCGCTTCGTAACCGACCCCGCAACAAACGGGGCGATCCTTACACCCCGCCAGATACCGATCATAATACCCGCCGCCATAACCTAAGCGGGAGCCGTCCTTGCCAAAGGCCAGCCCCGGCAAGAGCATCAAGTCGCCTGCTTGGGGGATCGCTTCTTCCCCGCCCTGCGGCTCTTTGATGCCCCGAAAGCCTACGGCCATCTCACCGCCGCAATAAAACCGCATCACTCCGTTGCCAAATACCTTGGGGAAAGCCACCCGCGGATGGGCGGCGGCAATCAGCTCGGTGGCAAGCTCCGCTCCCACCGACGCATAGCAAAAAAGGGTCTTTGCCTTTTTAAATTCCGGCAGTTGAGTCACCGCTTCATAAACGCGCAAAGCCGCCTCCTTCCGCAGTTGCGAAGGGAGAGCGGCGCGCAATGTTTTCATTTTTATGCGAAGTTCTTTTTTCATTAAATCTCCGTTGATTTTTGCAAAAACGCGCGGGTTTTTGCGCTCTTGGGACGATCGAAGACTTCTTCGGGCGTACCCACTTCTTCGATGATGCCATCCGCCATAAAGATGATCTTATCGGCCACATGGCGGGCAAACTCCATCTCGTGGGTCACCACGATCATGGTGCTGCCGGTATCCTTCAATTCTTTGATGACTCTCAACACTTCGCCGGTCAGCTCGGGATCCAAGGCGGAAGTCGGCTCATCAAAGCAGAGAATATCAGGGTCCATTGCCAAAGCGCGGGCGATAGAGACCCGCTGCTGCTGACCGCCGGAGAGCTGCTGGGGATAATTATACATTCGATCTTCCAGCCCCATGCGGCAGAGCAGACCCTTGGCATACTCTTCGATCTGCTGATGGATCTCTTTATGGTTTTCCTTATAATCGGGCTTTTCTTTTGCCAAAAGTTCCTTGGCGAGCATCACATTTTCCAGCGCAGTATATTGGGGAAAGAGATTAAAATTTTGGAACACCAGCCCAAAATGCAACCGCTTTTTGCGTACTTCCTTTTTATCCAAGGTGGCAGGATCCTGCGCATCGAAAAGAACCTGATCATTCAAGATGATCTGCCCCTGATCGGGGGTCTCCAAAAAGTTCAGGCAACGCAAAAGGGTGGTCTTACCGCTTCCTGAAGAGCCGATGATGGCCACCACTTCACCCTTTTCCAAGGTGAAACCAATATCTTCCAGAACGCGGGTGGAACCGAAATGCTTTTCAATATGATTAACTTCCAATAATGCCATTTCGTATCCCCCCTTATGCCTTAAAATAGGAGAGTTTCTTCTCCACCTTGCCTAAAACGATAGTTAAAACACCGACAAACAGCAGATAAAACGCCGCTGTATAGAAAATCGGCCAGATCAACGCCTGCGACGATGCCATCATCTTGGCGCAATGAATGATCTCAGGGATGGCGATGGCATTGGCCAGCGCGGTATCCTTCACCAAGGTTATAATTTCGTTGGAAAGGGCGGGAACGATCCGCTTGATGACCTGCTTCAAGACGATCTTGAAGAATACCTGACTCTTGGTCAGCCCCAAAACATAGCCCGCTTCATATTGCCCTTGGGGAATACTTTCGATGCCGCCGCGGAAAATCTCCGAAAAATAGCAGGCATAGTTGATGACAAAGGCAATGAGCACCGCCAAAAACCGTCCCTGCCATAAAAGCTCGGTACTGCCTGCGGCAATGGTCATCTGCAAGTCAATGGTATTAAAGATATTTGCCCCCGCGTTGCCGTCGGCCAACAGGCTGGGCAGATAATAAATGACAAAGATGAAGAGCATCAAAGGGATGCCGCGGATGATCCAGATAAAGATCTTCACCGGCGCCTTAATGAACTTAAATTTGCTCATCGAGAGAAAGGATAATGCCAGCCCCAGCGGGATCGCAAGGATCAGAGTCATTGCAAAGAGCAGGCAGGAGATGCCAAAGCCCTGCAATAAAAGACTTGTAATAGTCCAAAAATCCATAGTTTAAAATTCCTTTATAACAGCAGAAAACTGCAAGGCAATTTCTTGCCTTGCATGTTTTCCAAAATATTCAAAATTTAATTATTTCTGATCGGAAAAATCAGTGATGGCAGTGTTGCTGACACCATAGGTCTCGGCCAGTTCGGCGATGGTGCCGTCCTCAGCCAGCTCTTCCAAAACTGCGTTGACATTGGCGGTCAGCTCGGAGCCCTTCTTGAAGCCGATTGCATAATACTCAGCATCGCTGTAAATCTTATCGGAAATCTCAAAGCCGGCATAATCGCCCTTGCCTACATAGGCCTTGGCCAACTGCTCGTCGACAACGACGAAATCCACAGCACCCAGGCTCAGCTCTTTCATCGCATCCAGCTGGGAAGCAACGCCCTTCTTAATGGCGCCTTCGAGATTTTCGGTCAGATAAGTATCACCGGCGGAGCTGTTCTCCACAGCGCCGACCTTACCGGAAAGGCTCTTGGCATCGGCGATGGCGGCGTTCAGATCGGCCTTGGCAACGATGACCTGCTTATTGCCCATATAATTATAGGAAAAATCAACCTTATCGGCTCTGGCAACGCCGTCATCGTCGGCGGTATTGGCGGTAAAGCCGTTCCAGATGCATTGGATGGCACCGGAATTGAGTTCGGTATACTTTTGATCCCAATCAATCAGCTTGAAGACGACTTCATAGCCCAGCTTCTCAAAAACAGCCTTGGCAAGATCGGTATCGAAACCAACCAGCTCACCTGCTTCGTTTTCATAGTTCATCGGCTCAT
The DNA here is from genome assembly GCA_937881855.1 of uncultured Clostridia bacterium. Taxonomy (GTDB): domain Bacteria; phylum Bacillota; class Clostridia; order Oscillospirales; family QAKW01; genus QAKW01. The sequence continues at coordinate 3,883 of CALGEL010000007.1, forward strand.
AGATGGTATAACCGACCACTACACTTTCCTTCTTGGCGCCGCAAGCGGCCATGCAAAGCAACATTACCAAAATAGATACGATCGCCAAAATTCTCTTTGTCATTTTCATTGTTCGTTCCTCCGAAAATTTATTACTTTATCTCGCTAAAGTGATACTATCATACCACGCGTCCCCCCATTTGTCAACCGCTTTTTCAAAAATTTTTAAAATGTTTTGGACTTTTTCATTTTTTTAAGATATAATGGGTAAAAAGAAGTGTCAAAGGAGTACCTGATGAAGAAAATTCTTTCCTTTATATTAGTAATAACCGCGTTGCTGAGTTTGGCCGCCTGTAAAAAACAACTGCCCAAGGAAGATCCCGATTGGATGCAACCGGTACACGAACATATTGTCGATTTCAAAAAGGAAGTTCCCGATATGAGCGTCAGTGAAGCCAAAAGCTATCTGGAAAATAAGGAAGCCGATCCGGCAACCGCAGAATATCGGCGGGCAGTCTACGCGGTCAATGAATCGGTGGTGACCGCCGCGGTGGAGGAAGCCTTTGCCCAAAAGGCCCAGACCGATACGGTGACCAAACTGTTTGAAAAAATTGATTTCAGCTATATCAACGGCGATGCGCTGGAAAACCCCGAGATCAAAAACCGCCTGAGTAAGCGCGGGCTGATCACCCAAGATGAAGATGGCAATTATCAATTCACCTTCCACGATCGCACCCTGGCGCAAACCGCCGCCAATGTCAAATCCGACCACGCCATCGATGCCTATACCGAAGTATTGGAACTGCTCTTAAACGACCCCAACGTCGTCGTCGATGTATTAGAATAAAAAAGGAAAGCATCCCGCAGGATGCTTTCCTTTTTATTTATTATTTCGTTGTTGCCGTTCCATGATCATTGCGGTATAGAGAGTCGCCGACCATCCGAAATCCCGGACA
>CALGEL010000008.1 GCA_937881855.1 uncultured Clostridia bacterium
TTTTGGCGATTAGACAGAGGATTTTGCCCCGAGAAACAAATACTTCCTTATCAACGCTCGGCGAAGGGACACTTGGCATTTAATCTTCATTCTTTTTAAAGAGTTCTTCGTCTAAAACGATCTCCATAATCTTCTGATAATAAAGGGATGGATTTTTGCGGAACCGCTCGGCGGCATAATAGGCTGTACGCTGATCGGGGACCAACACTTCGTAAGAGAGCATCGTCTCCCCGCCTTCGCGGACATTGCAGCAAACCGAATAGCCGCTGGGGGACGGGGTAATCTCGGTAAAGATCTGGTCGTTCTCTTTTTGTTGGCGCAGGTTCTTTTTCAGCGCTTGCCGAGTCTTGCTCCGCACATTATAAGGGATCTCCTTTTCATATTCCATCTCCACCTCGCGCCCCTGCTCGGTGATGCGGTAACTTCCGGTCTCTTCCATCGAAGCAATATCGATCAGACCGGTCATCAGCAGCTGCTCCATCGCCTGCTTATAATCAAAATATTCCACCAGCCCGTCTTCCATCAAAATATCCGTCATTCGGGTTTCATCTAAAATGCAATCGGCTTCCTTCAAAAGAAACAGGATCAGGCCTTTGACATCTGCAATTTCATATAATCCGCCTAATTCGGGCATACCATCTTCTCCTTCAATCAATCTATTACTTATTATATCATCCGGTCCCCGATAAAGCAAATATTATTTTAAAGGAAAAGATTGCAAAAATACCGAAAATTCAATATAATAGAATCCGAGGTGATCAAATGCTTAAAATTCCTTATGATAAAGATTTAACTCTTCCAACCGCTCCCTTAGGCGCGATGGAAATCTACCCTTGGGATGAGACCGGCTATACCCCAAAAGCCACCATTACGATGGTCTATAACGAAGAAGCTCTGCGGGTGCGGTTGCAATCCCCTGTCTGCGAGCTGACGGTATTGACCAATCAAGATAACGGACCGGTCTGGAAGGATAACTGCCTGGAACTGTTTTTAGCCCCCTACGCCGACCATCCCGACTATATAAACTTTGAATGTAATCCCCTTTGCGCTATGGTGATCGGCAAGGGACCGGGGCGGGGGAACCGCATCAGCCTGGTCTCTCTGCTCAAACCCTTAATGAAGGTCTCCTGCACCATCCATGCAGGCAAGGGCTATGAGATCGACTACACCATCCCCTTGGCCGCCTTGGCAGAGATCTATGACCGCCCGCTTCTCCAAAAAGGCGATGTTCTGCGAATGAATGCCTATATCTGCGGGGAAGCCACCCCCATTATGCATTTCGGGATGCTCTTTCCCATCGATCATCCCACCCCCGATTTTCATCGGCCCGAATTTTTTGGTAAGGTGGTATTAAGTAACCACGAATAATCCGCTCCTGCCTCAAAGCGGGTATTTTCGGTACTTTTCACTTATTTTTCTTTGATCGGCTGCAGCCGATCTGCATAAAAGATAGAGCAAAAATTCCTCGAAAATCCCTCGCTTTGAGGTCGAAGATTTCAAAAAGTGCGGATTTTTGCTCATTCAAGGCATAAAACGCAGCCAATGATTTGTTCATTGGCGAGTATTTTAACGAAGGAGGAACGAAAATCCGCCTTTTTGAAACAAGGTTCGGGTTAATCGTGGTTACTTTGATGAATTTTTTTAAAAAGAAAAAAGAAGCGGATGAAAATATTGCGCTGTTGCGTCGGTTGGACAAGCGAGGAATTACTTCCTTTGTCCAAAGAGATCCCCAGACCTATCGGGAAACAATCATCGGGCGAGCAGGTGCTTTCAGTGTTGCCGACGATGAACTCATCATCTCCTGCGGCAATCAAATCCTCTTCCGCCATCCGCTCAAAGAAATCAAAGCAGGCGAGCTGATGAACCTTTCGGGCATCTGCCTGAATGTGGGTGATCAGCGCTATATTGCCTATTATACCGACGGCTCTTTGGGCAGAAAAAAGTAAAACAAAAAAGAAAATTCCGCGGATGCTTATCGCATTCGCGGAATTTATTTTAAGAATTAGTCACCGTACTTTTGCATCAAATCTACTGCTTTGTTGATCAGGTTGGATACCTTCTTCGCAGCGGTAGTGGTGTTGTAGGTGGTGTTGTCGTAGAAAGATCTTTCGAAATCTTTATAGTGAGTATAATCGTCGCCGGTGAGGAGGTTTCTCCAGCCACCTGCGGGATTGAAGTAGTTGTGTTGAGATACAAAGCTGAAGAATTCAACACGCTCTTCATAAGTAAAGTTGAAATAAGGCTCTTGCAGATAATCGTAAAGCGCTTCGGTGAAGCGGTTTGCCCAGATTTCCATCACCTTGATGGCGAAGGGGATGTTGCTCTGGTTCTTCATCTTCTTGGGCAGCATCATGGTGTTACCATAGTTCATAGCAACACATTCGCCGTCCTTATCCGGTCCCTTGGGATAGGGAACCCAGCGATATTTCTGAGTTTTTGCATAATCGGAGGTAGACCAGTCACGCATCAGGTACAAGGTGCAACCCATGATACCGGAGCCTTTGGTGAACATACCGTCACCGGCATCGTCTGTAACATCGTTACTATGTCTTTCTCTGCATTGGATCTGGTTCATCAGATCGGAGAAGAAAGTCCATGCGGCCAAGCAACGCTCATCATCAAAGTTGCTGATGATCTTGGTGCCATTTTCTTCGTTTTTAAATTCAAAGACGTTGACGCCGTTGGTACGGGGCCAGAAGAAGATGGAGTCGCCTGCAGATTGGAAGAAGGGCTTCAACTTCGTGTTACCGTTCGGTGCGTTGACAGGAACGCTGACCATATAGTTTCTGAAAGCTTCCCAATCCCATTTATCCTGTTTCCAGAGAGTATAAGGATCCGTCAAGCCCAAGCTCTCGGTCATAGTCGCATTATACCAAATAACGTCTACTGCGCCGATGGGAGCGATGCAACGATAACCATCGTAGCGCTTGCTTTGCTCCATGGTGCGAGTATCAACACCGGGGGAGTTGTTGACGTATTTCATATTGATATAGGGATTCAGCGGCTGGGAAAGATTCATCAACTGCGCCAAACCGGAGCGGTGAGTCGGGATGATATCCAGCTGCTTACCTGCTTGCATATAGTTCAGGATCATAGCGGGTGCTTTATCCCAACGGGATTCGATATATTTGAAGTTGACACCATAGGTCTTCTTCAAGGCATCAAACCAAGTCCACTCGTTGAGCAGCTCGCCCTTGGGACCGCGATAGATAAAGTTACTAATTTCCAAAGAAGTGATCGCAGTCAGGGTTTTGCCCTTAAGGTCTGCCACCTTAACATTCTTTACGAAACCGGTGGTATCGAGGTCAAAGCTGGGCTTCTCCCCATGATTGATGGGTTTACTTTTAGCAAGCAGAGGGTTGGAAGCAAATTCATACTTCATGGTTCCTTCGTAGTTCTCTACGACCTTGTTCTGCTCTTCTATGTTGGCATCGGCGTTTTCGTTTACCAAACCATTTTGAGGAGTATTGTTCTCCTCTTTGCCTCCATTTTTGTCGTCCTCTTTGCCACCCTTATCGTCGGAAGGATCTTTGGTGTCATCATCCCCCTGATTGGCGTTGGCATCGTCGTTTCCGTCGTCGGCGGTATCATCGTCACCAAATCCGTCGTCAGAAGGCCCTGCATTATCTAAAAATGCATCAAATTCATCGCCGTCGGACTTCTTGCAGGCAGTGGCCATGGTAACCATCATCAGCATCGCCAGAATTACCGCAAGTACTTTGCAAAAACGATTCATTCTTGTTTCTCCTTTTCATCATTTTTTGTTCGAGAATATCTCTATTTTGATTATATACTATCTCTATTCAAAATTCAATGATTTTTTATTTTTTTTTTAACTTTTCCGTAAACTTTGTTCAGTTTGCCTTATTCGACTTCCTTTTTATGGTAATTTGCACAATTAAAAGTCAATTTCGGCGGTTGCAAACTGCTCAAATGGGATGCAGGTTTTGATTTCTTTGTTCTCTCGGCTATATTAAGATATGCCGAGAGACAAAAAATCGGAAGATGCGCCCATTTCAGCAGTTTTATTCTGTTCTCAATGCTATGACAGGATCTTTTTTTGCTGCTACACCGGAAGGTATCAATCCTGCAATAAAGGTCAATACCATGCTGATGCAAACCAAAATCACTCCACCCTGCCAAGGCAGGACTGCTTGAAGATTGGGAATACCGGTTAAAGCATGGAGAATGATATTGATAATGACATTCAGCCCCAAGGTCACCAAAATACCGATCGCGCCGGAGGTGAAGCCGACGATTAAAGTCTCGGCATTGAAGACGCGGGAAATATCCCGCTTGGAAGCACCGATGGCACGCAGGATACCAATCTCCTTGGTACGCTCCAACACCGAAATATAGGTGATAATGCCGATCATAATGGAGGAAACCACCAGCGAGATGGCGACAAAAGCGATCAATACATAGGAGATGGCATTGATGACGGTGGTGATAGAAGACATTAACAGCGCCACATAATCGGTATAGGTAATCTGCTGCTCTTCGGGCTTGCCTTCGTTATAGGCATCGATGGCATCGGAGATGTTGTTTTTATTTTCAAAGGTTGATGCATAAAGGTTGATGGTTGACGGCTCGTTGAGATCCACGTAGCCCAAGGTTTTAAGGTTCTCCTTCAAGGTTGCTTCCGAAACGGAAGGGGGCATATATAGATCATAATACTCCAACCATTGGGCTTCGGTATACGAAGGCATCGCCATCTGCAAAGCCATTGCCTTTTGGGTTTCGGGCAACGCCGCCAACTGCGCGCCGGTGGCTTCGGCATATTGGGCGGTAATCTGCTTTTCCAGTTCTTCCCGCACATAGTCGAACAGGGTTTCATCGTCCATCGAAGCGATATAATCCTTGATGGTATCTGCGTTCATATTGGAAGATTCTTCCGCCGCTTTCTGCACCTGCGCTTCCAATGTGGCGCGGTCCATCCCTTTGAGCATTCCGTCGATGGTATTATTCAGATATTCGCGGGAAGGCGTGGTGGTAATCTTATGATAAAGCTCCGCCTTACCGGCAGTATCCAACCCTTCAAAATAGGCTTTGATCTCTGCTGTTTTTTGTTCCTTGGTCAGTTCGGGTTCTTCGCCGGTAGCGAAGGGCAGACCGCTGAAAATATCGGTCTTTTTATCCTTCAACTGGGCTTTGACCACCGCCCGCTCATTGGCCTGCTCTGCCGCATAGCGGGTCAGGGCGCCGGTATAGCCGATGGCGCCGCCCATCATCTTGGAACCGGCATCGGCATTGGGGCGCAGGACGCCGGAAATCTTCAATTCAATGCCGTTATCGTATAAAAACCGCATCCCTGTATCATTTTCGGAAATGTCGGAAGCGATGCCGGTCTCGGTGTCTAATTGATACCGATCCGCATCCAAGATCAAGCGGAAACTACGCTTGCAGATCTCTTCATAGGACCAGCTTTTTTGGGTGGTTTTGATCTCTTCGGCATTGAGATAGGCATCCATAATGGATTTCATATGCTCTTCCGTTTCCAACCCCAGAGCATACAGAGCAATATCGCTGACTTCATTATTTTCGTTTAAGATCAATACCAATTCATTGTACTTTTCAGGCCAATGGCCATAGAGCAGATCATATTGATCTTTGACCAAGGGGTTGATCAGTTCGCCCTTTTCCCCTTCCAGCATTTCATCCCAGATGCTCATGGTCTGCTGATAGCCCTTCATCATCGTACTGCCGGTGAGAGAAGAATCCATTCCGCCGCCCAGCATCTTTTCCATCAACTCCATCACATCGGATTTGAGAATCTTGCCTTCGGCATCCTTGGTATAGATATTGAAATCCAGATCATAAGAATACTGCACCGCACTGACATAAGGTGCAATGGCATTATCTTTGGATTCTAAATAGTTCTTAAAGGCTTTTAAATCGTTGGTCTCGGTCTCAGCGCCGGTCAGGGTATTCATCATTTCATACATCGCCGAGCTGGAATAGACCTTATCGGTTTCGTGGGTCAATGCGCCGGGATCGGCGCCCATGACATTGGTCAGCACCGAAGAAAGATCCACCGTCTCCGCTTCCAATGTGACCGGATAGGAGGTCAAGGTATCTTCCTGCACCCCATCGATATAGGCCTGCACACCCTGAGAGACCGAAAGGATCAACGCGATACCGATGATACCAATAGAGCCGGCAAAGCTGGTCATAAAGGTTCTGCCCTTTTTGGTCAGCAGGTTATTGAAGGAAAGCGCCAATGCGGTGAAGAAACTCATCGAAGGCTTTTTCGCCTTCGTTCCCTTCTCCTTGGCGGTTTCTTCGGAACTATACGGGTCGCTGTCGCTGACCACCTGACCGTCCAGCAAGCGAATGATGCGGGAAGAATATTCTTCCGCCAGGTCGGGGTTATGGGTCACCATAATAATCAGTTTGTTTTTGGAAATGGATTTTAAAATCTCCATAATCTGCACGCTGGTCTCGCTGTCCAGCGCGCCGGTGGGCTCGTCGGCCAGCAGGATATCCGGGTCGTTGACCAGAGCGCGGGCGATGGCCACACGCTGCTGCTGACCACCCGATAGCGACTGCACATCGCGGTGCTCATAGTCGGTCATACCCACCATCTTCAACGCCTTCTTCACGCGCGACTCTATCTCGTTTCTATCAACCTTCTGGAGTTTCAAGCCAAAGGCGATATTGTCGTAGACATTGTAGTTTGGGAAGAGCGCATAACGCTGGAAGACGGTATTCACGGGGCGCAAATGCGGAGGCACACCCGTCATAACCTCTCCACCGATAAGAATCTCACCACTTGACGCTGAATTGAAACCCGCTAAAAGACGCAATAGCGTAGTCTTACCACATCCCGAAGGACCAAGAATTGTAAGGAACTCACCCTTCCTTACAGACAAACTGACATCATCGAGAACAACCTTATCAGGAAAGTTCTTTGTTACATTCGTGATCTCGATAATGTAATTTGAGTTCACCATTAAGCAAAAAGTATTAGTAGTTAATAAACCCCATACGCCTCAAACGCTGGAAAATATGAGATACCATCCCCTATTACACAGCATCTAACGGCGCACAAAAAATCTACAAACTATATACTTAGCGTATATATTGCACGCAAATATATACAAAAAATCGGTATTGACGCATTAATAGACTAAAAATATGATTAAAAATCATAAAAATCTCAATTTCTGCCATCTGCCACTCGACGAATCGGTAACCTCGCGCTCCACAATACCGGTCAAAGCATCCGCAGCATCGTCGTGACGATTAGCCCTGAAGAGGCGACGATAGGTTGTGAGATGAGCATAAAACTCAGGCCAGCGCAGGTGCCAATCTTTAGGCATACGGATATTATGGAGCACCGTCGCCGAGTTCGACAAAATACGCGCCTCCTTGTTTCCGCTCTGATGAAACCACTCTACACGCACCCTCGGCAACAGACGCTGCAACGAACGCGCAAAACCGCGACCACCATTATTACTTTCGACATATACTTGGCGCGTCTTTTCCTGCGTGAGCATCGCAGCAACAAGACTCTCGGTATGCTCCATAGACTCCTTCGAATAGACCACATCTGTAACATATATAACACCATCTGTATCAACCGAATAGGCAACAGAGCAGAGATAGTCATCACCAGCATCTGCCGTATCGGTATAGCAGGCCGAGGTGACTATATCGCGGGGCAATGCGTCGTACTCGCGAAAGTTATTACCATAGAGCAAACCTTCGCGCGAGGAGGGATGCCCCTGATACATCGCCTCGAAGCGCACAGGGTCGAGTCTACGCTTCGACATAAGCAACTCAACGCTCTGCTGCTCAGGCCATAGCGCCTCACCCTCACTGCGGGGGTCAAGTTCCGTCGCAGGCGATGCCTTCAGCGCCTCATAATTAAGCACCAACCACTCATCACGCCCCACGGCATCAATATCTACCAACGAGTGCAACTCACGGTAGGGCTCGTTACGAAGTAGCGTACCGATAAGATCCTCCTCGTGCCAGCGGGTAAAGACAATCAATTCGCGCGAGGCGTTGTGCATACGGGTACGCACCACCGAGGTGTACCACTCCCAGCAGTTATCCCTGATGACTGGCGACTGCGCCTCCATAGCATCTTTGTAGAGGTCATCGAGGATAAAGCA
>CALGEL010000009.1 GCA_937881855.1 uncultured Clostridia bacterium
CGGGTGCAGGTTGCATCGGGCGAAAATGCTCCCGGTGCAGTTCCGTTGGTGATGCCGTTTTTGACCGCCCAAAGGACCGCATCATAATAGTATGCGCCCGCTTGGACATCCTTGAACGAATTATCGGCGGTTGCTGTCGGCTTGCCTTTGGCACGCCACATAAAGGTGACGACCTGACCACGAGTGCAAGCGGCGTCGGGGCTGAATGTATTGGCGGAAGTGCCGGTGGTGATGCCCTTTTCTACTGCCCAAAGGACTGCATCATAATAATATGCATCTTTTTGAACATCCTTAAATGGATTTTTGGGGTTCTTGGGCTTTGGCGAGCCTGCGGCACGCCATAGGAAGGTAACAATCTGACCGCGGGTACATTCATTATTCGGGCTGAAAGTATCCTTTGCTGTTCCGTTGGTAATACCCTTGCCGACCGCCCACAAAACAGGCTCGGCATAATATTCTTTCACTTGAACGTCCTTAAATGGATTTTCAATCTTTGTTCCCACCGCGATGACCGTTTCGGTCTTTTGGCAGACCGAACAGGTGCGGGTTTGGGTGCCATCCTTTTGAGCGGTGGCATCGTTATTATAGACATATCCACCAAAGGTATGCTCTTTCAACACACCATAGAACTCACCGCAAACCACACATTTTGCTTTTTCTTTGCAGGTGGCATCTTTCCAAGTGTGTGCTTCTCTATCAATGCTGTGACCGCAAAAACACTCCAACCAATGTTCATTCGCTGTGGTGTATCTTCCATAGCCGTGGCCGTAAACATTCTCTGTATCTATTTTGCCGCAATCACAATAGGTCCAATGTTTTTCTTCATTGTAAGCATAATTGATAAAATTATGCTGTTCCTTATTGGTTGTTGCTCCGCAAGAACATTCTTTATAATGATACGGTCCGTCTTGTACATTCTTTGAAAAAACATGACCTGTCGAATCAATGATATCTCCGCAGATGGTGCATTGATACCAATGGTCCTCTTCATTTTTTTCAAGTTTCCAATCGCAAGGGTCCGATTCCGTTCCGTGAAGTGCCGAGATGCCTTGGGCTGCAATTGGATAGCGGGCACGAAATTGCTTGCTCTCATATTGAGCATCGTTGGTATGGCCGTAGAAATCATTTTCACCCCGCAGATAATAGCGATAGTTCTGCGGGCGTTCGTTGGCATCCCAGGTGGAATCCAGATAATAATAGTAGTCGCCGATGCGGGCAATGTTCCAACCGTGCAGTTCGCCGCTTTGGGTGGCAACACCGATAATGACGCGGGCATCCAGCCCCGCTTCTTCCGCCAACCGATAGAATAATACCGCATAACCTTGGCAGACGGCGGTTTTATTCACCATCGCCGCATAAGCGGAATGCTTTAAATAACCGGGGGAAGTATAATCATAATCTACATTGTCGCAGAGCCATTGATAGATGACATTGGCCTTTTCTTTTTCGGTGGTCTGCGTGGTGAAGCCAAATTCTTCTAAAAGATCATTCACCGCCGCGGTCAACTCTCTCTCTTGAGCGGCGTTGGTAAAATAAGTGGGGTCATAGGTCAGCGCCAGCTTGGTCCGATTTCCTTCGGTCAAGCAGCTTACACCCACCGATGTTTCTCCATAATAACACAAGCGCAAGGAGTCCCCTTCGGTAGGGTCGTCGGTTTCGTTAAAGGCGGCTTCCAGCAAAATATCGTAGGCGATCTCGCCCAACCATTCTCTTGCGGCATTCTCATCTTGCGGGATATTCTCATTGACGATATATCCTACCGTAAAGGTGTCTTGCCGCGCCTTCATCGCGTCGCGGATCACCTGCGCTGCCGCTTCAAGGTCGGTGTGATAGGTCGGCTCTTCGCCACCGCTGAAATAAAGCGGGGCATTTTGGGTGATCTGCGTCGGGGCCTTCAACCCTGCAAAATGCGGATTTTCCCGAGAGATCCGCAATGATCGGTATTCTGCCGGCGCAGCCATCGCGATCGGCAGATTGGTCATCATCATTATTAAAATCAAAAGATATGAAGCGATACGAAATAACCGTTTTTTCATAGGTACTCTCCTTTGATAAATCCTTCTATTTTCAGTATACACTCACCGCTTTATTTTTGCAAGAAAAAAGGGCACGAAAGCATCGTGCCCTTTTTCGGTTAAACTGATATTTCTTTTTCCAGCGCAAAACTATAAATGATCTTTTTCTCCACCGTTAGACCCTTGACTCGCTTTAAGGCTTCGGCATAAAGATCCATCTGCACCCGATAGCGGCGGATCAATTCTTCTTCGGAATTGACCCGATCGGTCTTATAATCCAAGATGGTGGCGGCATTGCCCCGCACACTGTAACAGTCCAAAACACCTTGGATCAACACTTCCCCTTCCCCGCCGCGGAACAATTCCGCGCCATTCATCGGGAAGAGAAACCGCTCTTCTTTGCAATAATAATCGGCCGAGAGCAAAGCCTTAAAGCACTCGCTTTGGGTAAAGCGGCGCAGTTTTTCTTCGCCGATCAATTTTCGCTGGTCGGCGGTGATGAATTTCAATGTCACCAACCGATCCAGCTCGCCGGAAACATCCTTTTGCAACCGCTCAAAATCGCAAAACTGCAAGGCTTGGTGCATCGCGTTGCCGATCTCATTGCCCCGCGGGGCGAATTGATTGGCAAAGCGGGGTTTCCCGAGTTTTACCCGCTCTTCCAGCAGCGGCTGGGCATCTTCTTCCGGCTCCCGCAACCCTTTGAGCTCCGAGACCGAAAGCTTGGCAGGCATCCGCACCGCTTCGCCATGGGGATATTCCCAATCCATCCGCCGGCGAAAGGCCGCCAAATCAAAGGCGGGGGCTTTTTCGGGTTGTTCTTCTTGCAAGGTGGTTTGTTGCTCCGCCGTTGCTTCCACCCATTTGAGATAAAGGGGCGGGTAGTCCCCCTCCGGCAGATCGAATTTTTGGCGGAGCGGTGCGCCTTCTTCGGCGCCTGCCAAAAGGGTGACCAACCACCGCACATAGCAAGAGTCGATAGACGTCAGCAACCAGCGGGGCAGGGGTCGGCCCAAAAGCGCCCCTTCGGTCGCCCATTGTTGCAGGGTCTCCCGCTCGGCATTGGCAAGGATGATGACCTTGCTCTCGGGGCGGGTAAGCGCCACATAAAGCACCCGCTCTTCTTCGCTGACACTATCGGTAATGATCTGGTCGGCAAGGACTCGCTGGGAGATGGATTTCCCTTTATAGAAGGACGGTAGATCCATCTCTTCCGCCGCCGCGCCATAGCGGGAATGGAGCAATACCGCCTCTTTGGTATCGGCGCGATTGAACCGCTTTTCACCATCGGCAAGGATGCAGATGGGGAACTCCAAACCCTTGGATTTATGAATGGTCATAATCTGAACACTATTGGTCTCGGCGCGCAGGCGGGCACCGCCTTGGGCACTGTTTTTGGAGATGCGGATATGCTGAACAAAGGCATACAGACCCCGATACCCTTCCTGCTCAAAGGCGCGGGCATCTTCCGCTAAAAGCTCCAAGTTGGCGCATTTTTCCGCCTCCCCTTCCGCCGCATAGGTGGCAAAGACGCCGCTTTGCTGATAGATGCGGTGCAACAGGTCATAGACATAAAGGGTACCCGCAAGGTTGCGGTATTCTTCAATGGTATCCAATGCCTTTTTGGCTTTGGGATCGGTTTTTGCCGCCGCTCTCAAATTATCGAAAAGCGGTTGCTTGCGATTGCGCAGAGCCGCCAATTCTCCCACGCTGAAACGGAAATAATCCCCCATCAGCAGCGAAACCATCGCCACATCGTCGTAAGGATTATTCAACACCAGCAGATAGGCGAGAATGCTCTGCACTTCCGGTAATTCGAAAAAGCGAACGCCGTCGCTTTGGTTGGTGGAGGGAATTCCCTGCTCCGCCAAAGCCTGTTCATAAAGGGACGCCGCACCGCTCGCATTGCGAAGCAAAATGGCAAAATCCCGATATTCCACCGCCCGCTTGGCGCCATCGGGGAGCAAGAGTTCTTCCCGCTGCTCCACCATTCGCTTGATCAAAGCGGCGGTATAGCGAGCATTTTGCTCGGCGGGCTTGATCTTCTTGCCATTTTCTTCTTCGGCAGTTTCGATCCAATGCAGCTCGGCGCGGCATTGCTCTTCTTCGGCATATTTCCGCCCGCGATTGAGCTGCTCCCGCTCATCATAGGTTACTCCGCCCATCCGCTCGCTCATCAGCGCGCCGAAGGTAGCGTTGGCAAACCGCAGAATACCTGCGTGGGAGCGAAAGTTTTTATTCAGCTCCAAGACCGTCGGTGCGGTCAGTTTTTCTTGCTCAAATCGGGCAGAGTTTTTACGCTTTTGGTCGAAGATCTCCGGCTCGGCGCCGCGGAACCGATAGATGCTCTGCTTCATATCCCCCACCATAAAAAGATTTTTTCCTTCTTTGGAAAGGGCGCGGAAGATGAGATCCTGCACCCGGTTGGTATCCTGAAATTCATCGACGATGATCTCATCATAATCTTCCCGCAATTGCAAAGCAAGTTCGGTGGGAATTAAAGTATCGGTCTCGGCATCGTAGCTTTGCACCAACAGTTTGAGCGCCATCTGCTCCATATCGTGGAAGGAGATGACCCCGCTTCTGCGGCGCTCCTTTTCCAGCCGATTTCGCAGCTCCAAGCTCAATTCCAAAAAGGTGCGAATTCGCTTTCCCTGCTCATCCAACCGATCCACCTCTTCCGATTCATCGGCGGCAAAGGGGGCAATGAAATCATTAAAGGCTTTTTTGAATTTCTCCCGCTCCTGCTTGATCTGTTCCAGCGCCTCTGCGGAGATGGACTCATCCTTCCCCCAAGCGCGCCATTGGGCGGTTTGGAATTTGAAATTTTTCACCTGCTTGGAAAGAGCGGCATAGTTATGCAAAGAAGGCAGGGCGGAAATCCGCTCGACCTCCTGCTGCTCTGCCGCCAAAAATAAGGTCAGCGGTTGGCAACGCTCCATCCCCATCTGCCGAAATTTGAGCAACATAAAGAGATAGCGTACCCGCAACGCTTCCAACCCTTCGGAAAGATATTGATACAAACCGTCTTCAATAAAGCGGTAAAACAAATCGTCTTTCCGCTTGCGATAAGGGGAAAGCGCCTTAAAGATAAAGCTTTCGGGGAAGGGTTGATTATCCAAAAATTTCATTCCGCGGATCAATAGTTCCGCTAATTTTTTATCGTTTCTTCCCCCTGCATAGCATTGCAAAAAATAGCCAAACCGCTCTTCCTTGCGGCCGAAAAGTTCTTCCAGCAATTTTTCGGTCTCTTCGGCGATCATTGCTTCTTCATCGGCATCGCTGATCAACCGTAGCCGCGGGTCCAAATCCAAGCGGTCGAAATAGCGGGTGATCAGCCCCAAGCAGATGCTATGCACCGTTCCGATCTCGGCGGCATCGATCATGGCGCTCTGGCGCATCAGATGGTCGCCGCCGTTTTTTTCCAACGCTTCATTCACCTTGCGCTTAATCTTCTGCCGCATCTCTTCGGCGGCGGCGGTGGTATAGGTCATAATCATCAGGCGGCGGATATCTCCGCCCTGCTCGGTAAGGTAACGAAGCACCCGCTCCACCAATACTGCGGTTTTACCGCTTCCTGCGGCGGCGGAGACCAGCAGAGCATCGCCCTTGCCTTTAATGGCATTGGTTTGTTGATCTGTAAATTGAACACTCATTGCCGGTCCTCCTCTCCCCGCCAACCAAAGGGCTGATCGGAATATTCCCGCCGCGGGCTCTTTTGGGCATCAAAGCCGCAAAGGGCGGCAAATTTACAATAGGTGCAACCATCGGGGGTATGCCCTTTTAAGGGGATCGCCGCCGCATTGCCCGAACGAATGCCTTCGGCGGTCTCTTTCAACACGGTCTCCATATGGTCCACCAGCTCCTGCATCAAGGCAGGGTCATAGACTTTGGTTCCGCTATAAAAATCTCCCGACTTGGTATAGCGGATCTTGAAATAATTACTGCCCTTGGCCTGATCCAGCGCATCCAGCGCATCTTCATCAGCGGAAAAGGCACCGTTGCGGCGGTAAAAATCCCGCAATTTTGCTTCCAATAAATCGGGTTGGACAGGCTTATCAAAAGCAGGGTTCTGCGCTTCCATATAGCAACCCGCCGCAGGGACAGGATTTTCCCATCGCCCGCTCTTCATCAACCCATAAAGATAGATGGGGAGCTGAACATTATCCCGATTGGTAATCCCCTTCATATCAAAGGTCTTGGGGCCGGTCTTATAGTCGGTGACCTTCAAATAGGTCTTGCCGTCCTGCTCGTAGGTATCCACTCGATCCACCGAGCCGATCAACTCCACCGCACCGCCGTCTTTAAGCAAGATGGGATTGCCCGAAAGGGAGACTTCCACCCCATAGGGACGGAATTTCCCTTCTTTGAGCTCGCCCAGAACATTTTCCGCCACCCTACAAAACAGGGTGGTCATCCGCTTATAAAGGGACTCAAAACGGTTACTGCGATTGAAATCCCGCAACTGCTCTTGCAGATATTCCTTCGCCATCTCCTTGCCGAACCGTTGAATTTCGGCAGAATTATACTTATCGTAATTATAGTTTTCTTGTTTCAGCCGCTCCACCAACTTCTCCATTCCGTAATGGACAAAGGTGCCGATATTGGCGGCATCAAAGGTGATGGGTTCGGTGGGCTTGATCCGCATGGTCTTTTCCATAAAATATTGGAAGGGGCAATTTTGATAGAGACTGATCTGGCTGTAACTCAACCGCAGATGGTCGCCAAAAATTTGGTTGGCAATCGCCTGCGGGATCTTCTGCTCGGCATCGCGGGGGGCGGGTGGCTCTTCGCCCAAAGCGTCCAAAACGGATGCCCGCAGGGAAGGCTCCCAGCCGATCAACTCCCGCGCCCCTTCTTTGGAGAGCGCAAAATCATACAGTTCCATCTCGGCGCGTACCTTCGGCTTTAAACCGGTCAGCGCCCGCAATTTATCAATATAGACCGAAGGGATCAACCCTTCCCCGCCGACCTTAAAGGCGCTATAAGAGAAGGTTAATTCTTCCCTTGCAGAGAAAAGTGCGCTATAAAGCCGATGCTGACCTTGCAGATGATGCTGTTGCAGGGTGGCATTGCAGGGCAGGTCCATTTGAGCGAAAAATTCCCGTTCCCGATCCCCGATCAAGCCGCGATCGGCGGCAGGCATCGGCAAAAGCCCTTGATTTGCGCCGACGACATAAAGCGCCCGCACCCCATCCAAGCGGCTATGGGCGACTTCACCCAAAGTCACCGCATCCTGCGTGGGCGGGGCGATATTCAAGGCGGTCTGCTCCCCGCAAAGACCGATCAGCTCTTCCATCGCATAGACCGAAAGGGGCTGATCTTCAAATACTGCGTAGATATCGTCTAAAATATCCATCATTGTGCTGTACAGTTGCAGATATTCCTTGCTCAACCGCCGGTTTTGCTGGGTTTCCCAAGCGTTTGCCCCCGCTTCGCCCCGATAGGCTTCGGCGATGGTCAACATCTGCTCTTCCACCTTAAAATCGCAGAGCAGTTGATAAATGCCTTCCGCCAAGGCGGCACCACTCCCTTTGGCGGCGGTCTCTTTCAACCGCAACAGCGGGGCGCAGATGCGCTTACGCAGAGCGTTGAGTTGCTCTAATAATTGGGTAGACTCTTCGGTTGGCTTGTCCATCCCCAGCGGATTTTGGGTCCAATCCGCTTCCCGATAGAACCGCTCGCCGTTGATCTGCCATAAAATGCAATAGTTTTCCAGCCGACTGATCAAATCCCGATCTTCCCCCGTCAGCCCTGTCTTTAAAAAGGAAAGGACATCTTCCTGCCGAAAATACCGCTCAGGGCTGATGATCCGCAAAGCGCTCTGAACAAAGGCAAAAATCGGTTTGCCCAGCGATGCTCTTCCCCGATCGACAAACAGCGGGATGCCGTATTTATGAAAAATATTCTCTGCCACCGCGCCGTATTCCGAAAGGCTACCCGCCACCAAGGCGATCTCGCGGTAGCGATAATTCTCTTCCCGCACCCGACGGGCAATATCGGCGGCCACCATCGAAAGCTCTTCGCGGATATTTCGCCCCGCCATTAAATGGATATGCTCGGCTTCAATGGTTGCATTGGTTTGGGGTGCAAAAAGATGCCGCTCCAATGCCTGCAAATCCGCAGATTGCAACCGCTTGGAGCCGCCCGCAAGGTGCTTCATCTCATAGTCTGCCCCCGCCTGCTTTGCCATTTTCAGCAAAAGCGCCAATTCTTTTTTGGCAGGTTCAAAAAGTAATGCTTCATCGGCAGGGTCCAATAAAAAGGTGCAATAAACCGCATCGGCTTGGAAAAAAATCGTCTCTAAAAATTCCCGCTGACCGCCGGTGAACCCGAAAAATCCATCTAAAATAACTGCGCAATCGGCAAAAAAGCCCTGCTCCTTTGCCAATGCATTGGCATGAACCAAATCTTCGGCGGCAGAGCGAGCGCTCTCCGAAAGGGCGGCGCGATAGGCATCATAAAGCAAAAAGAGATCCTGATATTTTTGCTGCCAATCGGGGCGGTTGCTCTGCTGCAACTGCTCCATCACCGCCTGCTTTTCCAGGCCTGCCAAGGAAAATTCATTAAAGACCGCCGCCAATTTGGAGACAAAGCCCATGCTGGGGCCGGCATTTTTATAATAACAAAGATTTCCCTTTTGCTGCTGCAAAACCCGGTAGATCAAGGCGATCTCCCGCGTAGCACTCATATAGGTCCCTGCCACACCGCCAAAAGAGCGGAAAATCTCATTGCAAAGGCGGCGGAAGGAGACGACCTTCACCTGCTCCAACCCCATCGCGCCCAGCCGCCGCTCCAACGCCATGGAGCTTTGCTCGGGAACGATATAATAAACCGCTCGGTGCGTCTGCGCCAACTGCGGCAGCTGCGCCATCAGATATTCGGTTTTTCCAACGCCGCTACGCCCTGTGATAAAGGTGACCATTCCGATACTCCTTTGCTTAAGCAAACACGAATAATCCCAACCTGATTTTAAGGGGAGGATTTTCGCCTTTGCTTATTTCATACTTTCATTATAATTGTTTTCTCGCTTGATGTAAAGCGAAATTCCGCCCAAAATCGACCTATGTCCCATAAAGCGTACATAAAATAAAAAAATTCCCGCAACGCGATAAGCGTTGCGGGATTTGAAATTATACCAACTGAACGATTGCCATTTCAGCACCGTCACCGCGGCGGGGACCGATCTTAACGATACGGGTGTAACCACCGTTGCGCTCTTCATAGTTGGGAGCGATTTCGGTAAACAGCTTATTGACAACATCTTCCTTGGTGATATAGGCAAATGCCTGACGCTTGCTATGCAGCGTATTGGCTTTGCCCAAGGTGATCATCTTCTCAGCAGCTCTGCCCACTTCCTTTGCACGAGTCAGGGTGGTTTCCACAGAACCGTTCTCTAAAAGATAGGTCACCATGCCTCTGAGCATCGCCTTACGATGAGCGGTAGGGCGGCCCAATTTTCTATAACCGGACATGAGTGTTACCTCCTTATCAAAGTATCAAAAAATCTTATTCGTCGTCCTTCTTCAGCGCAAGGCCCAGAGAAGCGATCTTGCCGACCACCTCATCCAAGGACTTTCTGCCAAGGTTGCGAACCTTCATCATATCTTCTTCGCTCTTATTGATGAGATCTTCCACAGTGTTGATACCGGCTCTCTTCAAGCAGTTGAAGGAGCGAACGGAAAGATCCAGCTCTTCAATGGTCATTCTCAGAGCAGTGATGGTGCGGGATTCTTCCTTCTCAACCATAATTTCGGCATTCTTTGCCTTTTCGGAAAGATCGATGAAGAGCGAGAGATGCTCGTTCATAACCTTTGCAGCCAATGAAACTGCATCGCTGGCGGAAATAACGGAATTGGTCCATACTTCCAGCGTGAGTTTATCAAAATCGGTGATCTGACCGACGCGGGTGTTCTCCACCTTGTAGTTCACCTTGGTGACAGGGGAGAAATCGCTATCGACAGCCAACATATTTACCTGGTTCTCGGTGTATTCCTTGTTCTTCTCTGCGGAGACATAACCGCGACCGTGATCGACGATCAGCTCCAAATTCAGAACCGCTCCTTCACCAAGAGTAGCCAGGACATGATCGGGGTTGAGGATC
The DNA here is from genome assembly GCA_937881855.1 of uncultured Clostridia bacterium. Taxonomy (GTDB): domain Bacteria; phylum Bacillota; class Clostridia; order Oscillospirales; family QAKW01; genus QAKW01. The sequence continues at coordinate 10,120 of CALGEL010000009.1, forward strand.
TCAACATCGCTATCGGCCTTAATATCGCCGGCAGTGACAACGCAGGGACCCTTTGCCTCAATATATACAGTCTTTTGCTCGTCGCAATAGAGCTTGGGAATGATGCCCTTGATGTTCAAAACGATCTCGGTAACATCTTCCTTCACTCCCTCCAGAGTGGTAAACTCATGGGGAACATCGTTGATCTTCGCCGCAACCACAGCGCAGCCGGGCAGCGAAGAGAGCAAAATACGACGCAGAGAGTTGCCTAAGGTCAAGCCATAGCCTCTCTCCAAAGGATCTGCAACAAAACGGCCATATTCGCCGTTATCACCGATAATCTCAGTTTCAATACGGGGTCTTTCTATCTCGATCATATCTAAAACCTCCTTATTAATCTTCTCGCAATATACGAGTTTCTCTTGTTACATCCTAATCTTGACTTGTAATCTTATAAATATTTTTATCAGTAAACAAACCTTTAAAAAGCCTTATTATTTCGAATACAACTCGACAATCAGGTGTGTCTCGATGGGGAGGTCGATATCCTCGGCATCGGCGAAAGCAACTACCTTGCCCTTGGTGCCATTCAGTTCGAGCCATTTAACAATAGCGCGCTTCTCGTTTGCTTCCAAAATCGCCTTGATCTTCTCGGAGCTCATGCTCTTTTCGTTTACAGCGATTTCATCCCCGATGCTTACCAGATAAGAGGGGATGTTGACTTTCTTACCGTTGACGGTGAAGTGACCGTGGCGAACCAATTGGCGAGCCTCGGGTCTGGACATAGCAAAGCCCAAACGATAAACAACGTTATCCAATCTGCTTTCTACGATGGAGAGCAGGTTTTCACCGGTAACGCCTTGCTTCTTAGCGGCCATTTCAAAATACTTAGCGAACTGGCTTTCCAGAACGCCATAATATCTTCTGACCTTTTGCTTTTCTCTGAGCTGGGTACCATACTCAGAAACCTTTTTTCTGCCTTGGCCATGCTGACCGGGCGCATAAGCGCGGCGAGTGATCGCACACTTATCGGAATAGCAGCGTTCGCCTTTCAGGAACAGCTTTTGACCTTCTCTGCGGCATTGACGGCATACAGCGCCAGTATATCTAGCCATATCGTCATATCCTCCTTATACTCTTCTTCTCTTCGGGGGTCTGCAACCGTTATGGGGGATCGGAGTAACATCCTTAATCATGGTGATCTCCAAACCTGCGGTTTGCAGAGCGCGGATAGCAGCTTCACGGCCGGCACCCGGACCCTTAACGAATACTTCGACAGTCTTCAAACCATGTTCCATAGCAGCCTTGGCAGCAGTTTCAGCAGCCATCTGAGCGGCGAAGGGGGTGGACTTTCTGGAGCCCTTAAAGCCCATACCGCCGGCAGATGCCCAAGAAATTGCATTGCCGTTGACGTCGGAAATGGTTACCAGAGTGTTATTGAAGGTAGAGCGAATATGAGCGGCTCCACGTTCAATGTTCTTCTTAACACGGCGCTTGCCGGTTACTTTCTTTGCAACTTTAGCCATTACTCATTCACTCCTTACTTTTTCTTATTTGCCATGGTCTTGCGAGGACCTTTTCTGGTGCGGGCGTTGGTCTTGGATCTCTGACCGCGCACGGGCAAACCTTTTCTATGTCTGGTCCCTCTATAACATCCGATCTCGATCAGACGCTTGATGTCCAGAGCAACGTTTCTTCTAAGGTCGCCTTCCACAACATAGTTATCCATTGCAGCGCGGATAGCAGCTACTTCGTCTTCGGTCAGATCCTTAACACGAGTGTCGGGATTGACGCCGGCGGCAGCCAGAATGTCGTTGGAGCTCTTGCGACCGATACCGTAGATATAGGTCAAGCCGATTTCTACGCGTTTTTCTTTCGGTAAATCGATACCAGCAATTCTTGCCATTTGGTTATACCTCCATTTTAATCAAGCAAGCAAATTAAGGCTTAGCCCTGCTTTTGCTTGTGTTTCGGGTTCTGGCAAATTACCATAATCTTGCCATTTCTTCTAATGATTTTGCATTTTTCGCAAATGGGTTTAACGGAAGGTCTTACCTTCATTGAAATTACCTCCATTCGTTCGTGAGCCAATAATTATTATTTAGCTCTCCAAATAATTCTGCCTTTGGTCAGATCGTAGGGAGACATCTCCACAGTGACCCGATCGCCGGGCAGGATCTTAATATAGTTCATTCGAAGTTTGCCGGAAATGTGGGCATGAATTTTATGGCCCTGATCCAGCTCAACCATGAAATTTGCGTTGGGCATTGCTTCGACAACAACGCCTTCCACTTCAATCATATCTTCTTTCGACATAAAGCCTCCTATTTTTCTCTTTCTACGACAACAAATTAAACCTTATCCTTCTTATCAATCCGGCAGGGTCAGAATATGACCGCAGGTTTCATCGATAAAGAAGGTATGCTCATAATGGGCGCTGAGTTTGCCGTCTGCCGTTGTAACAGTCCAGCCGTCCTCATTGCTCACGATCACACGGTCTGTGCCTTCATTAATCATCGGTTCGATGGCGACGGTTGCTCCTTTGGGGAGCCGCAATCCATGGCCTGCCCGACCAAAGTTCGGAATATTGGGGTCTTCGTGGAGCGCGCGGCCGATGCCGTGGCCCACAAAATCCTTTACCGGACTATAGCCGAACTGCTGAACATAGGTCTCAATGCAGCTGCCGATGTCCCCCAGCCGCACGCCGCCCTTCAAAAGCTTCATCGCTTCTTCCAAGCTTGCGCGGGTAACTTCGATCAGCTTCATCGCCTCCGGTGAGACATTTCCCACCGAGAAGGTATTGGCCGTGTCGCCGTGAAATCCGCCGATATATGCGCCCACATCCACGCTGACAATGTCCCCATCCTTCAAAATCACCTTCTCGGAAGGAATTCCGTGGATGACAACGTTGTTGACAGAGATGCACGCGCTGGCGGGGAATCCGCCATATCCTTTGAAGGAAGGAATTGCGCCCTTGGAGCGGATATAGCTCTCAACAATCTTATCCAGCTCTTTGGTGGTCATTCCCGCCTCAATGGCTTCTCCCGCCGCCCGAAGCGCGCCGCCGGCGATGGCGCCGGCTTTGCGCATCAAGCGTATGTCACTATCGGATTTTATGATCATCATTTTAAATACGCCTCGATAGCTTCAAAGGTTGCTTTGGTGGTTTCGGCAAGCTCTTCTTGCCCCTCCACCGTTACCAGCTTACCCTTAGCGTCATAAAACGCCTTTAAGGGCTCGGTGGTTTCGTGATAGGTTTTCAGCCGATCCAGAACAGTGTCGGGATGATCGTCTTTCCGAATGATCAGCTCGGCTTTGCACGCATCACAATGTTTGTTATCTTCAGAGGGCTTAAAGTCCACATGATAGGTCATTCCGCAAGCGGGGCAGACCCGACGACCGCTCATTCGCTGAACGATCTTCTCGTCTGCAACCTCGATCGAAAGCGCCATATCGATGGTAATACCCATCGCTTCCAGCGCTTGCGCCTGGGGAATGGTGCGGGGAAATCCATCTAAGATAAATCCCTTGGCACAATCCGCTTCCCCAAGCCGCTCCCGAATCATACCGATGACGACTTCATCCGGAACCAGCTTGCCGGCATTAATCAGGCTTTCCGCCTGCTTGCCCAGCTCGGTACCGTTATGGATCGCCGCACGGATCATATTTCCGGTGGAGATGGTGGGGATGGAATATTGACCTGAAATGTTTTCAGCCTGGGTGCCTTTACCGGCACCGGGTGCTCCCAAAAGAATGATCTTCATTTTAGTGCACCTTATTCAAGGAAGCCCTTATAGTGCCGCATCAACATCTGGGATTCCAGAGTCTTAACGGTTTCAAGAGCAACACCGACAACGATCAGCAGGGTGGTACCGCCGATGGCGACCATCGACAAGCTGGAATTGATCATCGCTACCAAGTTGGGCAGCGCAGAGATCAGACCCAGGAAGAGAGCGCCGATCAGGGTAACGCGGTTAAGGCTCTTGGTGATGAAATCGGCGGTGGGCTTACCGGGGCGAATACCCATAATAAAGCCACCGTTCTTCTTCAGGTTGTTTGCAACTTCAACCGGGTTGAAGCTGATCACAGTGTAGAAATAGCTGAAGAAGATGATCAGCAAGAACATCAGGACCATATAGATCCAGCCGCCTGCGGACATTGCGTTAACCACCGATTTGAACCAGGTCTTCTCCAAGGAGGGGAAGAAGTTCATAATGGTGGGGGGCAGCATAACGAAGGATTGAGCAAAGATGATGGGCAGAACGCCGACCATATTCACCTTCAAGGGAATGTTGGTGCTCTGACCGCCATACATTTTGCGGCCCTTCACTTGCTTTGCATATTGGACAGGGATGCGGCGCTCACCGTTGGTAACGAATACGACAAAGCCGATCATTACAACAACCAGCAGAGCAACACCCACTGCGATCGCCCAATGGAGGGCGTTCAAGGTAACATTCTGAACAACCATATTGATGGTTCCGGGGATTCCCGCGACAATACCTGCAAAAAGGATCATCGAGATACCGTTGCCGATACCGCCTTCGTTGATCTTCTCGCCCAGCCACATCACGATGGATGCGCCGACCGCGAAGCAGAATACGATAACAATGGCACCGAATACACCGGCATCCTTAGTTACTGCATTGGCCTGATTTTTCAGGATGGTGTAGTAACCAAAGCCCAGCAGGAAGGAGAATGCGATGGCAAGGTAGCGAGTCCATGTTTCCATGATCTGCTTGCCACGCTCGCCGTCTTCCTTCATCAGCCGCTCCAGAGCAGGAATTGCTACCATCAGCAACTGCATAATGATGGATGCGTTAATATAAGGGGAGATGCCCAAAGAGAACAACGCCGCTTGCTGCATCGCACCACCGGACATAATGTTCAGATAGGAAAAGATGTTGCCGTCCTGCGCGTAACCATAGAACAACTGCTCCATAGCAGCGGAATCCAGGAACGGAACGGGGATTGCGCTTCCTAAGCGGAAAACCAAAAGGATGAACGCGGTGAAGAGGATCTTCTTGCGCAGATCTTCGATCTTCCATGCGTTTCTGAAGACGCTAAACATCTTACATCACCTCAACCTTTCCGCCGGCAGCCTCAATTTTTTCTTTCGCACCGGCAGTTACCTTAACTGCCTTTACGGTAACAGCTTTCTCGACGGAACCGGTACCGATCACCTTCAAGCCGTCGAATGCCTTTTTGGCAAATCCGGCGGCGATGACCGCATTGATATCTACTACATCTCCGGCATTGAATGCATTCAGGTCGTCGAGCTTGAGGACCACATACTTCTTAGCGAAGATATTGTTGAAGCCGCGCTTGGGCAACCGTCTTTGCAAGGGCATCTGGCCGCCTTCAAAGCCCAAGCGGATGGAACCGCCGGAACGGGCTTTCTGACCCTTATGGCCGTGGCCGCCGGTCTTACCGTTGCCGGATGCGGGGCCTCTGCCCTTTCTCTTAGCAACAGAAGTAGAGCCGCTTACAGGAGCAAGTTCGTGTAATTTCATGTTTCTTCCTCCTTACTTTTCAACCTGGATCAAATGAATGATCTTTTTGATTTTACCCTGAGTGCAAGCGTTATCGGGCTGCTCGGTAACATCATTTACCTTTTTCAGACCCAGTGCATAAGCAGTAGCGATCTGATCCTTTTTGCAGCCGATCAGGCTCTTTACCAGAGTGATTTTGATAGTCTTAATTTTAGCCATTATCAGTGCCCCCCTTAACCTAAGATCTCTTCTACGGTCTTACCGCGCATAGCGGCAACGGTGGCAGCATCCGTGCAAGCGGTGAGGCCCGCCAGAGTAGCGTTAACAACGTTTCTCTGGTTGCGGGAACGCAACGCTTTGGTACGGATATCCTTAATACCGGCCATCTCCAAAACCGCACGAACTGCGCCGCCGGCGATAACACCGGTACCGGGAGCAGCGGGCTTCATGATAACCATAGATGCGCCGTACTTACCGACGATCTCATGGGGGATGGTGGTATCTTTCATGCTGATGGTGACAATGTTTTTCTTGGCATCTTCGATACCCTTGCGGATTGCTTCGGGTACTTCAGCAGCCTTGCCGAGACCGGCACCCACACGACCCTTGCCGTCGCCGACAACGACCAGTGCGGAGAACTTCATGATGCGTCCGCCCTTAACGGTTTTAGATACCCGGTTTAAGGACACGACTCTCTCTTGGAGTTCATCATTTGCATTATAATTAGCCATTTTCATTTCTCCTCCAATTAGAATTTCAGTCCGCCTTCGCGGGCACCTTCGGCCAATGCCTTGACACGGCCGTGATAAACAAATCCGCCACGGTCGAACACAACAGTGTCGATCTTAGCTTTCAAAGCGCGCTCAGCGACGAGCACACCAATCTTCTTTGCGGCATCAGCGTTGCCGCCATATTCGGTGAAGTCCTTCTCCATAGTGGAAGCACTTACCAGAGTCTTGCCGTTCACATCATCGATGATCTGGGCATACATATGCTTTGCAGAACGGAATACGCAAAGACGGGGGCGCTCGGGAGTACCGAAGATCTTGGCGCGGACCCGCTTATGCCGTTTAATTCTTGCAGCATTGCTATCAGGCTTCTTAACCATAATCGTTTCCTCCCTTTATTACTTAGAGCCCTTACCGGCTTTACCTTCTTTATGCTTCACAACCTCACCGACATAGCGGATACCGGCGCCCTTATAGGGCTCGGGAGGTCTCTTGAAGCGAACGTTCGCCGCAAAGTGACCAACTAATTGCTTATCAATACCGGAAATAACAACCCGGTTCTGAGCAGGAACTTCGATGGTGATACCATCGATAGGCTCCATGATGACAGGATGGGAATAACCCAAGTTCATGTTCAAGGTTGTACCCTGCAGCTGTGCTCTGTAACCAACACCCTTGATTTCCAATTCCTTGGAATAACCGTTGGTAACACCCTCGACCATATTAGCGATCAAGGTTCTGGTCAGGCCGTGCAGAGCGCGATGCTCTTTTTCGTCATCGGGGCGGGTAACCAAGAGTTCAGTTCCTTCAATGGTGATTGCCATATCGGGATGGAAGGTCTTGGTCAGGCTGCCCTTGGGGCCCTTGACAGTGATGGTATTGTCACTGTCTACCTTAATTTCAACACCTGCGGGAATAGTGATCGGTTTTCTACCAATTCTCGACATCAGAATTCCTCCTTACCAAATGTAAGCCAGCACTTCGCCGCCTACGCCTAACTTTCTGGCCTGCTTATCGGTCATAACACCCTTAGAAGTGCTGACGATCGCGGTGCCAAGGCCTTTACGTACGCGAGGCATATCCTCAACGCCGGCGTAGATCCGCAGGCCGGGCTTGGAAATTCTCTTCAAGCCCTGAATGATGCGGGTTTTGTTCTCGCCGTATTTCAGGGTAACAACGATGTTGCCCTGCAGGCCGTCGTCTTCAACTTTCATTTCTTTGATATATCCCTCGTCAAGAAGAATTTGGCAAATTGCCTTCTTCATATTGGAAGCGGGGATAGATACGCTTTCGTGTTTCGCAGCATTTGCGTTCCGGATCCGGGTAAGCAAATCTGCGATAGGATCAGTAATCTGCATCTTTTCGCTCCTCCTTACCAGCTGGACTTCTTCACACCGGGAATTTGGCCCTTATAAGCCAATTCGCGGAAGCAAATTCTGCAAATGCCGTAGTTACGCAGATAAGCGTGCGGGCGGCCGCAGATTTTGCATCTGTTGTACTCTCTCGTGGAGAATTTTTGGGTCTTTTGCTGCTTTAAGATCATAGATTTCTTAGCCATTTTAAATTCCCCCTCTTACTTCTCAAAAGGAGCGCCGAACAGGGTCAGCATCTCTTTTGCTTCTTCATCGGTCTTAGCAGTGGTGACGAATACGATATCCATACCACGGATCTTTTCGACCTTATCATACTGAATTTCAGGGAAAATCAGCTGCTCTTTGATACCGAAAGCATAGTTGCCGCGGCCATCGAAGCCGTTGGCATTAATGCCGCGGAAGTCGCGGACGCGGGGCAGAGCGGTATTGAACAGTCTGTCCAAGAATTCATACATTCTTTCGCCGCGCAGGGTTACCTTAGCACCAATGTTCATTCCTTCACGAACCTTGAAGTTCGCAACGGACTTACGAGCCTTGGTGGCAACCGCTTTTTGACCGGTGATGAGTGCCAGCTCAGCGCAGACATTATCAATCACCTTTGCGTTGTCTTTAGCGTCGCCGCAACCGACGTTGATAACAATTTTATCCAGCTTAGGGATCTGCATAACGCTCTTGTATCCGAATTTCTTCATCAGGGCGGGAGCGATCTCTTTGCTGTAAAGCTCAGACATTCTAGACATTTCTCTTTACTCCTCCTTAGAAAATTTCGCCACAATCTTTGTTCTTGCAGACGCGCATCTTCTTACCGTCGACAACGGTATGACCCATACGGCCGGCTACCTTACATTTGGGGCAGATAACCTGGACCTTGGATGCATAGATCGCACCCTCTGCTTCAACTCTGCCGCCGGCTTCGCCCTGGCGACGGGGTTTTACGTGTTTGATGACCATATTGGCCTTCTCAACGATGACCTTGCCCTCCTTGGGGCTGACTTCCAGAACCTTACCTTTAAGGCCCTTAGAAGCACCGGAGATCACCAGAACGGTATCACCTTTTTTAACATGCAGTTTATTCATTCTGATCGCACCTCCACTCTTACAGTACCTCGGGAGCCAAGGACAGGATCTTTGTATAATCCTTATCACGAAGCTCTCTGGCTACCGGCCCAAAGATACGAGTACCTTTGGGGTTTTTATCATCACGAATAATCACGGCCGCGTTCTCATCGAAACGGATGCTGGAACCGTCCGCTCTCTTGATGCCTTTTACAGTGCGTACGATAACGGCTTTGACAACGTCACCCTTTTTAACAGTGCCGCCGGGAGCCGCTTTCTTAACAGAGCAAACAACTACATCGCCAATACCTGCGTATCTTCTTCTTGTACCGCCAAGTACACGGATGCACATCAACTCTTTAGCACCGGTATTGTCGGCAACTTTAAGATAAGTTTGTTGCTGTATCACGACTTAGTCCTCCTTTAATTATTTCGCCTTTTCGATGATGCGAACAAGGCGCCATCTCTTATCCTTGGAAAGAGGTCTTGTTTCCATAACCTCAACAGTATCACCAATGCCGCACTCGTTGTTCTCGTCATGAGCCTTCAGCTTATAAGTGGTCTTCATAACCTTCTTATACAAGGGGTGCTTGACATTGTCTTTAATCGCAACCACGATGGTCTTATCCATCTTGTCGCTGACAACCACGCCTACGCGGGTCTTTCTCAATGTTCTTTCCATTTTCATTCACTCCTTTTCTAAGATTACTTGGACTCACGGAGCTCAAGCTCACGAAGAATCGTATTCACACGAGCGATGTCCTTCTTGACGGCGACAATGCGCTGGGGATTATCCAACTGATTGGTCGCGTGCTGGAATTTCAGGTTAAAAAGTTCCTTTTTCAGCTCGGTGAGCTTGGTATTCAGTTCTGCTGCGTTCATTTCTCTTACTTTATTAGCCTTCATTCTTCGTCACCACCTTCAGTTTCCTTGACCACAAACTTGCACTTGATGGGAAGTTTGTGCATGGCCAGGCGCATAGCCTCGCGTGCCAGTTCTTCGGGAACATCTGCAATCTCAAAGAGAATGCGGCCCGGCTTAACAACTGCTACCCAATATTCCGGAGAACCTTTACCGGAACCCATGCGGGTTTCAGCGGGCTTTGCAGTAACCGGCTTATCGGGGAAGATTTTGATCCAAACCCGACCACCTCTTTTGAGGTAACGGGTCATCGCAATACGAGCGGCCTCGATCTGGTTGTTGGTAATCCAAGCGGGCTCGCAAGCCTGCAAACCAAACTGACCGTATGCGATGGTGTTGCCGCGGGTAGCCTTACCCTTCATGCGGCCTCTTTGTACTCTTCTGTATTTAACTCTCTTAGGAATTAACATTACTTAGCTCCCCCTTCTTTTTTCGGAGCCTTTTTGACATCGTTCAAGATCTCGCCTTTATAGATCCAGACCTTAACGCCGATCTTACCGTAGGTGGTATTTGCCTCGGTGAAACCGTAGTCGATATCAGCTCTCAAAGTTTGCAGAGGAATGGTACCCTCGTGATAGCATTCGCTTCTTGCGATTTCAGCACCGTTCAAACGGCCGGATACCATAACTTTGATACCCTTTGCGCCGGTTCTCATGGTGTTGCCGATCGCTTTCTTCATTGCGCGGCGGAAAGCGATACGCTTTTCCAGCTGCTGCGCAATGTTCTCAGCAACCAACTGGCTGCTGGTGTCCATATTCTTAACTTCAACGATATTGATGTTGACCTTCTTGCCGGTCATAGCCATCAATTCTTTCTTCAGCTTCTCGATCTCTGCACCGCCGCGACCGATCACCAGACCGGGCTTTGCGCAATGCAGGAAGATGCGGATGCTGCTGCCATCGGCGGTACGCTCGATTTCGATATCGGGAATACCTGCGGCATACAGCTTATTCTTCAGAAACTTACGAATGTTGTAGTCTTCCAGGATCAGGTCACCGACTTTACCATCGGCTGCGATCCATCTGGAATCCCAGTTTTTGATAACCCCGACTCTCAGGCCGTGGGGATTTACTTTCTGACCCATGATTACGCCTCCTCCAATACAATAGTCACATGAGAGGTCCGCTTATTGATGCGGAACGCTCTGCCCTGTGCTCTGGGCATGATTCTCTTCAGGATGGGACCGGGGCAGGCGAAGCACTTAGCTACAACCAGCTTATCCACGTCCATACCATTATTGTTTTCGGCGTTGGCCATTGCGCTCTTGAGCAGTTTGCAAACAGGCTCAGCAGCGGCTTTATTGGTGTTCTGCAGAATTGCTACAGCGTATTTAGCGGGTTTGTTGCGGATCAGATCCAGAACCACGCTGACCTTACGAGGAGAAATTCTGAGATATTTCAAATGTGCAATAGCTTCCATTCTTTATTTCCTCCTTACTTAGTGGTCTTGGAGCCTGCATGGCCCTTAAAGGTTCTGGTGGGAGCGAACTCACCCAACTTATGACCGATCATATCCTCGGTTACATATACAGGTACATGCTTTCTGCCGTCATGAACAGCGATCGTATGACCTACAAACTCCGGAAAGATGGTGGATGCACGAGACCAGCTCTTGAGAACTCTCTTCTCGCCGGATTCGTTCATCGCCTGAATTCTTGCAAAAAGCTTGGGATCAACATAAGGTCCCTTTTTAACACTTCTACTCATTCTTTATTCCTCCTTCCAGATTACTTCGCATTCCGACGTTTCACAATGAACTTGTCGGACTTGTTCTTCTTGCTTCTGGTCTTGTAACCCAAGGTCGGTTTACCCCAAGGAGTTACAGGGCCGCTGCGGCCGATGGG
>CALGEL010000010.1 GCA_937881855.1 uncultured Clostridia bacterium
GCCGCTTGATTGAGCGCGGTGGCGGTGATTACATCGGAGATCCCGGTATTTTCAAGACCGCGAGTCAGCAAGCCATCCGCCGCCAATCGTTGGGTGTTCCATGCCGCCGAGCGTGCCGCCGCCTGATTTTGCGCGCCTTGGGATTCCATTTCGGCACGCTGCTGATCCAACTGCGCCATCTGCTGCTGATACCCTGCGGCAATGGCATTCATTCCGCCGGTCGCAATATCGTTGACCAGCTTTTTATAGCCGGTATACCCATCGGGCGCGTTTTGGGCATTGGTCAGCAGCATATAGCGATCTCCGGCATCGCCGCCGGAATAGCCCGCCGAAGCACGCAATGCTTCGGCGCGCTGATGCGCGAGCGCCATGCCCGCCTGATCGCCTGCGGCCTGCGCGGAATTATAAGCCCGCGTATATTCTGCCAATTCCGCCTGCTGGTCGGAATTGAGCAACAGTTTGTCTACTGTACTGATCATAATATTATTCCTCGCTGAATTTTTCTTCCAATCGATTCAGCAGTTGATTAAAGCGTAATCGAATATCTCCGCTATCCAACCGAAATTTCAGTTCTTCTGCCGAAATATTCGGTCGGTCTGCAAGGGTTGATACACTTTTGGCTTCCATCTCCTGCGAATCGAATTTTAAATCGTTCCAGATACTCATCGTACCGCTCCTCCTTTTTCATAAATCATCCGCATGCCCCAAAGCAACAGATTTTGTCCCGTACTTAAATCAACCCGAACCGCATATCGATCCGCCACCGATGAAGCAACAGGAAGCTGCACCCAACGCATCGAATCGGTGCCGTCGAAGGTGAAATCGGCAAAATCCAAAGCAGTAAAATCCACACGATTTAATGCCACCGCTACCTGCGGCTGGGGGGTCTGCTCACGATAAAGAACCGCTTTGATTTCACCCTCATAATCCGGATTGACCGCCAAGGAGAGCTGCTTGAGGATCTGACGGGCGCCGCGGGAATCTTCGGGCAGATTGGTCATCCAGAACGCTTCCATCTTTTGATCGGCATCGGTATCTGCTCCGCCGAATTCAAAGACATTTCCGTTCGCATCGCCTAAATAAAGCGTACTTCCGTTTTTGCCCAAGGCAGTAATTTTATGACCAAATCGCCATTTCAAAAAGCGGAGCATTCCGCTTGAATCCCGTCGGCCGTCGGTCAGCAATGCAAGATTCCCAAAAGCCAAGAGATAATATTCACGCCAGCGGATACTGCGCGCATCTTCCGCATTCTGCTTACACAGCAAGGGGTCGATCGGTAAGCTGCGCCGCACGGTTTCATCCAAATTGATCAACTCATTGGAGACACTACGGACACTATACAGCCCCGATTCTGCCAAAAAGATTGGCTCATTTCCTGCAATTCCCACCGAATGAGGTGCAACACACCCTTCCACCGCGGCGCCGACTTTGGAGGGAAAGGCGTCCACCTGATACTCTTCCCCGCTTTGGGTCACACCCACCGAAACCGTCTTATGAGTCCGAAAATAGACATTGGAATCGTTGGGATCGTTTTTTAAAACGGCAATTCGCCCATCGCTCAAACGGGTATAGCCGGTGATGGGAACCTGCTCATTGCCCAGCCGCTCAACGGATGTGGCATAAAAGCAAAAGAAATCATTGCGGGCGCTGAAAGCATCGACGCCCGGCGTTTCCTTGCTTGCACCAAGGAGCAGGACATTATCCGCCCCATCGGTACCATAAACACCCTGCACTGTGGATTCGACCAAGGCGGTCGGCTCATCTTTATACACCGCATAGGTGATTCGCAGATTATCCATACCGTCGTTGGCAATATAAGAACTGCCGTAGCCAAGGTTGACAATCTTTCCGTTTGAACTATCAAAGGAAAAGGGCATTCCGCCTTTGATGGGGGTATCGATTTCAAGTTTGGTGCGAACATCGTCATAGTTCAGATAAAAATCTTTACTGATACAGCAGTAGTTCCGCCAGACACCGTTGCTGTCGCGGATCTGCATTTCGGTGGGAATCCCTTCATTGCAATCTTTATAGTAGCGATCCAGAATAAACTCGGTATACTCCTTCTTATCGTCCACATAAAAGCTTTCGCATCGGAATTGGCTTAAACGATTATCCCCGCGGGGATCCACGTCGCCGTGGTCCCCGTTGGGAAGTTTGCCGGTAATGCTGATGGGAACTTTTGCATAAGTAGAATAGACCATTTTGCCATCCAAATCATTCCGCAGAGATTCGCCCCAATGGGTATCTGCAACCGAATGAACTTGCTCTCCATCAAAAAAGAGAAAGTTTTTTCCATCATTGATAAAGAGGAATTCTCCGCTCTTTCGCTCTCGACTCCAACCATACATTTCAGATGAATTACACCAGCGATGCTCTACCTCTTGCTTACGCACCACACCAAAGGAGGCTTCATCATTCATTCGATCAAATAGCAATTTCGGAGCATTGCTTCCCGATTGAAGATAAAGTTTTGTTCCGGCGTGGATGATTTTTTGGTCTCCGATAAAATAGATGCCGTTGATCTTACTTGTGTAATTTTTCATATGGCGATAACCGGGGCGGCGTTTTAATGCATTCCCCTCCCAGATCAGATTTTCGGTATCAAAGGCACGGGCGATGGGCATCTTAAATGCACCGCCTGCAACGTCCAAGCCCGAAAAACCGATTTCCGAACAAACCGCTCGTCCCGTGGATACAGACTTTAAAGAATGGAACGGATAACTCAAATCGATCCCCCCGCTTCCACCGCCGCCGCAGGGCGATAGCCCAAAGCGGCGGCCATTTTGGTATTATATTGCTCCATCAATCGAAGGTATTGCGCCTGATCCTCGCCTATGACACAAAGAGCAGCGCAATAAAACGGCAAGGCACGCAAAAGATCTTCGGGATAGGGCAATATGGAAGAAGGATCCATCGCCGACGGCATCGGGGGAACCCGATAATAAACCAAGGTATACTCCCCATCCTCTGCCATCAGCTTTCCTTCGCTTAATTGCAACGGCACTCTTTTTCCATCCCGAAGCAGTGCACGCGGTGTGAGCACTGCGGCAGGAAGTTCTGCCCCGCCGCCGACCACGGTTATTCTGCACCGCGCCTGCAAGGGAAAGCATCGCGCCAATTCACCCAGCGCGCTATCCAATGCCACCAACAATCGTTTACACATTGCAGCTTGCTCCGGTGCCCCCTCGGACACACCCAGCAACACCATGGCACATTTTAAAATTGCTTGAATTGTCATCATTATTTCCTCCGGGATGCAGTGGTTCTTTATTTCAAAATGATAAGCTCACACATGCCACTTTCTTTGCTGTTTTCAACCACAATGCAGCCCTTATGCTCGCCGGTTCTTTGAATATAGGCATTGATATCCAGATACAATACACAATAGTTTTCTTCAATATCTACAACCAAATCTTTACCACCAAAAACATGGTCTGCTGCTTTAATTGTCACTGTGCTTTTGTCGTAGCTTTCAAACAAAAATAAGCCTTTTTCTGCATCTTCCGGAACACGATATGCCATAACAGTTTCAACGGGCACATTGAGTTCAAATGTAGCAGTCTCATTATCATTTAAATAAATTGAATCACGATAATTCATATTAAAATTCCTCTCTTTCTATTATTACTTATGAGCTTTAATAACAACAAGTTCCTTGGGGCGAACCAATTTGCCGCCAAAGACGTTCAAGCCCTTGACCGCATCGGAGAAATATTTCTCGGGGCGATAGGCTTCGGTCTCATCGATGGCAGACGCAAACGCAATCGCCTTATTGGTACGAACCATCATATAGTCATCGGTGCCGTCGTTATAAAGATTGTTGCTGAGTACCACCTTGGCGCAGTCGTACATTCCGACTACACCGCGGGCGATCAGCTCATCATTATTGGTTTTAAGCTCGGTCAGAGCATCGCGGAGCAACTGATAGAAGAAGGGAGATACGGTAATGGAAACATTATCCGCAATATCCACATCATGCTCACGCAGAGTAAGCAACGCCTGATCCACCAGCGCTTTTGCCTGCGCAGGGGTGGTTACCTTGGTAGATTCGGTAGCAAAACCGCTCTCCTTGGCAAGGGATGCCACATAAGTATCGCGGGCGACCGCCATCTTGCGGCTGGCCTCCTCCAAAACGATGGGCATCAGCTCGGGATTGGTCTGCAAACGATCCAGATCATCCACCATAAAATTGAATGCCTTGGCCTGATCCAGATCCAGATAGACACTGACACCCTGCAAGGTCTGGGGAGTATCCATACCGGTAGCAGCATCGTAATCAAAAATTTCAGGGGCAATGGCGCCTAAAATCTTGACTCTGCCGCCCAGACGGGCTTCTCCTTCAAATTGACGGTTGCAATCATCCACCAGCTTACATTTCTTTTCCAGCTCGGTTTGAATAAAACGGCTCCAGATGGTGGGTTTAAAATTAGAAAAAGACATAGTTTTAACTCCTTAATTTTGATAATGAAGCGATGGCTTTCCGAAAAACATCGGGATCTTTAAGGTCTTTTTCGGTCAGCCGATCCAGCTCCTGAGAGGAATAATAGAGCGCGGCTCCTCCTGCCGATTTTGCGCTCACCATGTTTTCAGGGATCGGTTCCCTGCGGCGATCGGCGGCGGCTTGCGCTTCATAGGCAACCACCGGATCCACCTGCCCGCTTGCCATTAATCGGCAATAGATTTCCCCTACTTCTTTGGGGCTTTGGGCGGTCAGGCTCGGATAAGCCGCTCGCACACGGTCCAGATCCTGCTTAAAACGGTTCTCCTCCAGCAAGGACATGGCTTCCTTCACCAAAGGATGGTTCATAACCTCCTGCCGTAATTGTTCTTGGCGAGCATCCGATCGTAGTTCTTCAGCTCGTTGCTCCAACGCGCGTCGGCGGGAGGCCTGCTTGCTCCGTTCTTCTTTGGACATTTCTTGTTTGGCGGTTTCTTTTTCCGCCGAGTTTGTTTCGGGGGCAGTTTCCTGCTCCGCTACGGTTTCCACCGCAATATTCATTTCGCTCATATATGAACCTTTCTGCGATTTTTACGCTATTCACATGCGATAGTGATTTTTGCGCTGTTCACTTGCGATTTTTTATTCTTGCACTATCGCTTCCATCGGCGCGCGTGTCGCCAGAATGGAGCGTAGCTTTTCTTTGGGTGCATTGGCATCCTCATCCAATGCCTCCACATATTCTGCAAAGGAGATATATCCTGCATTGAGAAGATTTTGCAGCGATTGCTCCTGCGCAAATTTGGAAAAGGGGTTGGCGGGCGAAAGATCGATCCGCACCCGCGGTTCCAATACCTGCAACAACTTACCGGGGATTCGTTCCGATTCCACCGTCAGCCCCGCAGGGTGATAGGCGCGCAGCAGATCATACCAGATCAATGCCACATCTTCAATAAAACGAGATAACTGCGCCACAGCGAAATTCAAATTCAAGGTCGCCGCCTCCCGCACCGCCACAATGGCGGCGCCACTGGCCTGCTCGGGGTTGATCTGACCGGTCACCGCATCGCCCGCACCGCAGAGCTCGCGGGTGGTGGTGATCATATTGCCCATAAAGTTATAAGCAAGGGTGTTGATCCCTGCCGGTTGGACATAGGAGATCAGATCCCCGATGCGAACATTGGGATCATCTACCGCAATGGAAGCGCCGATCTTTTCGATATCCTCCACATTCTGAATACGCGGCGCGTTATACACCAGCTTGGGAAAGGCAAAGCGGCGGATGGCAATATCCATACGGGCAAGGTTTTTATTGACCGCGATTTGATTGGCGATCAATCCTTCCACCGCCCCTCTGCCGCGGCAACTTCCCTTGCGGCGCGCCCAAATAAAGGGTGCGATGGGATAGCGGGAAAGCCCCGCCAACACCGTTTCGGGATGATAAACGCAATTCTTTGTGGATTGGGTGAAACAGACATTTCCGTCCTTTTTATAAAATTTCAGGATGGAAATACATTTGCGGTTTTCCTCCAAGGAATTTTCCTTCAACCGATCCATTCCGCTTTGGCAAAGCAGATCGGTATCGGGGAAAATCTGCGCGATCTCCTGCTCATCAATTCCATTGGCGCGTGCTTCTTTTTTCACCTGACGGACCGAACGGCGTTGCACAATTAAAATGTACGGCTGTTCATCGATGTCCTGCTCCTGCTCATCGCCGAAGATCAGGTTGACACCGTCCAGCACCTCCGCCTGTACCCTGCCGTTTTGCATATAGAAATAAAGATACGATGCGCCGGTGACACACCCATCCTCCACCACTTCCCAGCATTTCTGGTCCATTTGGTTTTGCTCCCAAAGCAAGCGGGCATTGCGATTGAGCAACCGCGCCGCTTGATGAGCGATGGTGGTTAATGCGGGATGGTCCGAAGTGTCGAAACTATAATTTACCGTCAGATTATTTTGAGCCACCACCGCGGTCTTATATTTCACAATCGGTTCGATCATGTTATAAATCGGCAGTCGCTCCCCGTCGGTTTGAAGATAGCGCCACTGGTCGCCGGCATAAAAGCAATGACATTCTTCGCTACGATCATAAAAACCGTCCCGCGTCAGCAGTGCGCAACCTTCCTGATATTCTTTCCAGATTTGTTCACTCGTGTTTTGCATAAGTCACCTTAAGATTCCTTTCTGCCGTCGTAGGCCTCGATGCGGCGGAGCAGCTGATCCTTCATCGGATCTTTTCCGCCCGCCAACCGACCGCGGCGGGCGGCGGAAAGACCGTCGGCCAGCCCCAATCGATAGGCAGCGACTGCAAGCAGCATCCATAATACAGATAACATCAGCATCCAAATCGTCATATGATCAATTCCTTTCTGTTGCCTCCGAGTATGGATGGAGGCTTGATGGTTGGGGGTTTTGCCACACCGGGATAGCCCATGGCAAAATACCGCAAGGCGTCCGGTGCGTGGGTCAGTTCGTGGGGCGTTGTTCGGCAATCGCCGATGGTCTCGGGATCCCATTGCAGCATCGGCAGGCAACGAATCAAATTGACACAAGTAGAGAAGATCCGTAACCGCGGCCGCAGGTTTCCATCCCGATCCATCCGATCGAGTAACCATTCTTGCAGTACCGACCAACCTGCCGAACGGGCAGGGCTGACTCTGGTAAGGGGGATTCCGTTCTCCCGAAAGAGATCGGCAATGGATTTGCCCGAATCCTTTTGCCTGCTCCATAGATCGGGCGGCGCATAATAGGGGCATTGGGCGGGCGATGCCGCTTTGAGCCTGGATGCCGCGCGGGAAACGATCAACCCCGATTCATATACCTCGCGGTATACATAGAAAAAGCCCTGCTCATCCTCGGCTATAAATAATCCAGCCAGCATATCCAAACCATAGTCTATTGCACAATACCGCCGCCAGTGGTCGGGAATTTCAAAGGGCGTGCAGATATGCTTTTCCCGCTGCCAATCGGCGAAAAACCGACCTTCGCAAAGATCCCAATCCCCGTCCAGAAGCGCTTTGCGTTCCTGCTCCGGTAACCGCAAAAGCCGATTGACATATTGGGGATCTCCTTCCATTAAAAAGCGGTTATCCTGCACCCGCGCCGGGATAAAACGGCGAGAACCCAAAGGATCCTCGATCCTTGTATTCGCCGGAGCGGGGTCGATAAATCGGCGCTTGACCCAATCATGCCCCACCCCGCCGGGATTGGTGGTGCTCTTCATCTGGCGGGGAAAGGGCTTGGCTCCCCGCAAGCGAGACATCAGGTAGAGATACATCGATTCGGTAAAATGAGTCAGTTCGTCAAATCGAATAACATCATATTCCGATGATTGATAGCGAAATACATCCCGCTCGCTATCGCAATACCCAAAATCCAGCAACGACCCATTGACAAAGACGCCCGTATGCTTGGAAGATACATAATGGTATATGGACGAAGGAAATAATTCCAACGCCGACCGAATCAGCGAATTTTCCAATTCCGGAAGCGTTCGCCGCAACAATAACTGCCGCGATCCCGCATAGGTCAGCGCATAATGAAGCGCATCCACCAACTGCCCGAAACTCTTCCCTCCGCCGGCGGCGCCGCCAAAGAGAATCTCATCCTCCTTTGCCGATAGAAATTGATGTTGAAGCGGGGTGATCTCAATGGAATAGGGATTACTCATCCGCCCGTTGCCCCACAACGCGGATCTCTACCTGCGGCAGATCGGATGTTGCTTGCTCCCCTTTGGCAAGCTCCCGAATCATCTTCACCGCATCCATCCCACCCTCCGCCGCTTTCTTGGCCAAGGAAAGGGCGGTGAGTTCTCCGACCGTACGATTCTGCCCGCTTTCCAACGCTTGTTGCAATTCGGGCAGAGTCATGGAGGCGGCGCGGGAAACCTCTTTGGCAATACATTCTGTGAAGTTCATCTTCGGTTCACCTCCTGAGTTGAAAGACTTGTCGACAAATCTTGTTTCCATTATAGGAAAAAATTACCGCACAGCGGCGAACAGATTTATGGTTGCAATTTAAAGTCGGTTTTGCTATAATTTAATGTAGATTTTTATCGAAATTCGGAGGAAATGTGCCAATGATTACTCTTTTGGTCAATCCGGTGGCAGGGGGCGGAAAGGCGAAAAATGTCGCTTTTTCGGTTGCAAAACGGCTCACTGAATTAAATTTGCCCCATCGGGTATGGGAAACCCATTATCCGGGGCAGGCAAAAGAGCTTGCCCAAAACGCCGCCAAAGAGCATCAGGCAAACCCTCAAAAGGAAAATTTGCTCCTTTCCATCGGGGGCGACGGCACCTTCTTGGAAGCGGTCCAAGGAACGCTGGGAAGCGACCTGCCTGTCGCCAATCTTCCTGGGGGGACAGGCAATGATTTTCTCAAAAGCCTTGGTGTTCCCACCGAACCGATGGCGGCGCTGGAACATATATTAAATGCAAAGGTTCGCTATATTGATATCGGCAACGTCAACGATCTGATTTTTGCCAATGAATGTGGCGCAGGCTTTGATGTCACTGCTCTGGACTATGCCATCCAATACCGCAAAAAAATTCGCGGGTCGGCCTCCTATCTTTTAGGAGTTCTTACCGCCATCTTCCGCCACCGCTCCGCGCCGATGGTCATTAAGGCCGATGGAAAGGAAGTATTCCGCGGGAATTGCCTGGTCTTTTCGGTCGCCAACGGCCAATATATCGGCGGCGGGATCCGCATCAGCCCCGAAGCGGATGTGGAGAGCGGAAAGCTGGAATTGATCGTTCTGCAAGATTGCCCCCGCGCACGAATGCTTTTCAACTATCTGCCTAATTTGTTGGGCGGAAAAATTCTTCAATTTAAAGATACTGTTGTCCATTGCCGTGCCGATGCGGTCTCGGTCTGCCACCCGCAAGAAGGCGAGACACTCCGCATCAATATCGATGGCGAAATTCGCGATCTTCCCCAATGCGAATTTTCCATCCTTGCTCACGCACTCCCCGTCCGTATGTAATTTAAGGTTTTTATGAAAAAAGTTTTATCCATTTTTATAATTTTTATATTGATTATCGGTTTTCCTTTTGCCGCTTTCGCGCAAGACGATCTTTCGGAACTTCCCGAAACCGAATGGGCCCCTTCTATCGATGAGGAGGGCAGCTTTGAGCCCACCTTTTCTTTCACCCCGCCTTCCAAGGTCTTCTATACCGTCGGTGATGATCCCGATTATACCGATGGAATGATTCTCTATACAACGGCGCAGACGGAATATAAAATCTATCTTTCCGACCGCTATTGCTCCGGATTTGACACTTCAACCCCCGGCATCAAGACCGTTACCGCCTCCTTTGCCCAAGAAGCACCCAAGGGATATTTCACCATCATCGTTATGAACAATGAAGATCCCATTGCCGCTATGACAGATATTCAAAGCGAAGATTGGTTTTATAAAGCCTTCGGCGTCACAATGAAGGCAGGATTGTTCCAAGGCGATGCCGCAGGGACTCTGCGGCCCGATGCACCCATTACCCGCGCAGAATTCGCGGCGCTGATTTATCGGGCTTGGGGCAGCGATCCGCAGGTAATGACGGAAGATTATGCTGAAAAGGTAAATTCCTTTACAGATGTGCAACCCACCGAATGGTTCTATCAAGAAGTCGAAGCCTGCCGCAAGGCGGGAATTCTGCGGGGATACGAGGACGGAACCTGCCTGCCAAACGATCAAATTTCGCGTCAGGATGCGGTTTTAATGCTAATGCGCATCCGCTATACCGAAGAGCAACTTGCCGCCGTCAATATTGAACAATCGATTGCCGAAAGCGGAGTTCAGCCTGCGGATTTCGATGCGGTTTCGGACTATGCCGCTCCCGCAATGGCTCTGGCCTTGGGTGATCTTATCCAAGGAGACCCCAACCGCAAGATCCATCCTAAAAACACCATTACCCGCGCCGAGACGGCCACCATCTATCAGCGAATGTTCTTTGAAGGCTACGAGTGGACCGAAGTCGAGCCCGAAGAACCTGACGCGCCGAAGCCCGATCCTTCTGATATGCCGTTGATCTTTCTTTCCCCTTCCAGCCAATTTGAAAACCAATACACCGGAGTCAACACCACCGAAGGGATTGAGATGAACGCGATTGCCAAACTCCTCAAATCGAAATTGGAGGCGGCAGGCTACCGCGTTTATCTGCCCGATTCCGATACCACCTATCAGGAACGGGCCGAATTAAGCAATAAGGTGGGTGCGGATCTCCATATCCCGATCCATTCCAATGGCGGCGGCGGAACAGGGACACGCATCTTCTATAACGGATCCATTCAAGGATCCAAGGAGCTTTCTGCTGCCATCTTCCAATATCTCGGCGCTCTGACCAATTCCAACGATCCCAAGGTATCTTATCTGACCGACGATTCCAAAACAACCAAACCCTACTATGAAATCAAGGTCCCCAAGGCAGAGATGGCCTATATCGAAGTGGAATTCCACGATAAAACCGAAAAAGCCCAATGGATCGTCAATAATAAAGATGCAATCGCCGATGCCATCGCTAAGGGAATTTTCTCTTATTGCGAAAAATATCTTTTAAAATAAAAAAGCAACCCCAAGGGTTGCGAAAGGAAATTATATGAACATTTCAATCCAAAAACTCCATCCCGATGCCATTTTGCCGCAGTATGGTTCTGCCGATGCGGCAGGCGCGGACCTTTGCAGTATCGAAGAAATCACCATCGCTCCCGGCGAGACCAAATTGGTGCATACCGGCTTGGCGATGGCGATCCCCCAAGGCTTTGGCGGATTTATCTTCGCCCGTAGCGGCCTTGCCACCAAGCGGGGCTTAGCACCCGCCAATAAG
This sequence comes from uncultured Clostridia bacterium, assembly GCA_937881855.1. Taxonomy (GTDB): domain Bacteria; phylum Bacillota; class Clostridia; order Oscillospirales; family QAKW01; genus QAKW01. The sequence continues at coordinate 11,260 of CALGEL010000010.1, forward strand.
GTAGGGGTTGTCGATGCCGATTATCGCGGTGAAGTGATGGTTGCGCTCTATAACCAAGGAACCACCGAACAAACGATTTTAAAGGGTGAGCGGATCGCTCAAATGGTCTTTCTCCCCTGCCCACAAGCAACGTTGGAACTTTGCGACTCATTGGAAGAAACCGAGCGCGGCAATGGTGGCTTTGGTTCCACAGGCAGAAAATAAAAAAAGCAACTTTAATCGGTGGCAGATGCATAGTCTGCCACCTTTTTTCATATCATAGTAAAAAAGGGGTTGACAAAACTTCTTTTCGTTGCTATACTATATAGGCACTCAAAAGTGTATATATCGCGGAGTGGAGCAGTTGGTCGCGACTGCGAGCGCTGCCTGTGGCAGATAAAGCGAGCAGGTTAGCGGGTGCCGCGGTCGAAATTTCTTTTTGAAATTTCGGGTCACCGCAAACGGAAGCCGTCGGGCGTAGACCGACGAGCCAATTTAAAAAAAAGCGCAGATTAAGCAGAAATGCTTTTTCTATATATATCGCGGAGTGGAGCAGTTGGTAGCTCGTCGGGCTCATAACCCGAAGGTCGTTGGTTCAAGTCCTT
>CALGEL010000011.1 GCA_937881855.1 uncultured Clostridia bacterium
TTGGTACCACACCCGTTAAACCATCAAACAACCAAATGATTTGGTTGGTACCACACCCGTTAAACCATCAAACAACCAAATGATTTGGTTGGTACCACACCCGTTAAACCATCAAACAACCAAATGATTTGGTTGGTACCACAATTCATTTGGTACGATCTGCACCAATATCCGCCTTTTCGCACAGACTTATGTAGAAGCACAAGCCACCAAAAAGGCGAAGATTGGATGTAGAATTTTCGATCTCGGTGGCGTCGGCGTACATAGGTACAAGGGGAAGCGATGGCAACTTCATTCTCGTTTTTTAAACGCCCAATTCCGTCTGTGCTGCGTTAAAATGCTCGGCAATACCGAGCGGTATTCCCTGCGCGTTTGCCTTGCCCAAACGAAATTCGTCTGTTTAAAAAATTTTCAACCGCATTCTGCGGCGAGACAAACTTGCCATCACTTCCCCACGCCGAAAAAAATCGATAGCAAAAAACAAAAAAATTAAATTAAAAGCGGCTCATTAGAGCCGCTTTTATTCCTTATTCTTCGCATTCGCATAAACTAAAAAGTTTCTATATTATTTCTTTTTTGTTTTTTGCGATCTGCGCCAATATCCGCCTTTTCGCACAGACTTATGTAGAAGTAGAAACTGTAAAAGACTTGAAGATTTGATGCAGAATTGATTTTCTTTCACCTTCAAGGCGTACGATGGTACGTCGAAGGTGAAAAAAATCGATAGAAAAAGCAAAAAATTCAAAATTAAAAGCGGCTCATTAGAGCCGCTTTTATTCCTATTTTTTCGGTTACGCAGAGATGAAAGCAATTCTTTCTTCTTTCATTTTTTGCTTTTTTCGGTCTGCGCAAATATCCAAGTCTTTTACTTACAGGGATTGTTCGGCACGCTCAACCAACTTCTTGGTCATCTGGCCACCGATATGACCGGCCTGAGCAGAAGTCAAGTCGCCGTTATAACCCTGTTTCAGATCAACACCGATCTCGCGGGCAACCTCGAACTTCATCTTGTCAAGGCCTGCTTTTGCATTACTCTTAACAGCTTTATCCATTTCATTAGCACCTCCTTATTAGAGTTAGAGCGAAATTGTTTTTTCGGTCTACGCTAATTATTGTGTGGCGAAACGGATAAAAAATTCAAGCAAATTTTGTCAATTAAAAATGATGCTTTGATCGTTGAAAAGATCGAAAACCTTTTGGCGAATGGCCTGATTATAAGGCGCTTGCAGATCGGGATCAAATTCCAGCATCCGCTTGGCGCAACGATTGGAAAGGGTCAATAGTTCCATATCATTGGTCAGACCTGCCAACTGCATTTGGGGCATACCGTGTTGCATATCGCCGAGAAAATCGCCCGGCCCGCGCAGTTGCAAATCCTTTTCCGAGATGGCAAAGCCATCGGTGGTGGAGCAGAAATACTCCAAACGCTCTCGGGTTTTGGGGTTTTGATGGTCGGAGACCAAAATGCAATAGGATTGCTTTTCGCCGCGGCCGACCCGCCCGCGCAGTTGGTGGAGTTGGGAAAGCCCGAACCGCTCGGCGTTCATCAGCACCATCATCGTCGCATTAGGGACATTGATGCCCACTTCGATGACGGTGGTGGAGACCAAAATTTTGGTCTGCCCCGCAACGAATTTTGCCATCGCTTCATCTTTTTTGGCGGCCTTCATCTTGCCGTGGATCATATCGGCGGCATCGCCATACTGCTCCTTCAAGGCTTCAAAGAGCGCTTCGGCGCTTTGCAAATCCATCTCGGTATTTTCTTCCACCAGCGGGCAGACGATGTAAATTTGACTGCCATCTTCCATCTGCTTATCCATAAAGCCCAGCAGCCGCTCCTGATAGGTGGAGTCCACCAAAAAGCTTTGGATGGGCTTTCTTCCTGCGGGCAACCCTTCCAGCACCGAAAGGTCCAGATCGCCCCACACCATCAACGCCATGGTGCGCGGAATGGGGGTGGCGGACATAATTAAAATATGAGGCTTTTCGCCCTTGGCCGCCAAGGCGGCGCGTTGGCGGACACCGAACCGATGCTGTTCGTCGGCGATGACCAACCCTAATTTTTCAAATTCCACCTTTTGCTGCAACAATGCATGGGTGCCGATGGCAAGGCGGGTCTGACCGCTTTGCAGGCGAGCATAGGCTTCCCGCTTTTGCTTGGCGGTTAGCGAACCCACCAAAAGGTCGGTGGAATACCCCAGCTTTTCAAAAAGCGGTCGGAAATATTCGGCATGCTGACGCGCCAAAATTTCGGTGGGCGCCATAATCGCCACCTGATAGCCCGCCGAAAGGGCGGCATAGGCCGCTTCGCCCGCCACATAGGTCTTTCCGCTGCCCACATCCCCCTGCAACAGGCGGTTCATCGCAAATTCCCCTTGCATATCCGCAAGGATTTCCGCCACCGCTTTTTGCTGGGACGGGGTAGGTTTAAAAGGTTGCAATGCCAAAAAGCCATCGTCGCCCTTGCCGACGGGGAAACGGTTTTGATCCTTTTCCCTGCGGGAAAATAAATTTACCCCTAATTGGAAATACAACAGTTCTTCAAATATGAGTCTCCGTCGACCCGCCGCGATGGCGGCATGGTCGGCAGGGAAATGGATTGAATGCAAGGCCTCATTGAGTTCTGCAAGATGATATTTTTCTCGCAAACGCTCGGGCAGGGGATCGGATAATTTACCCTTCAATTTTGCCATCGCCTGCCCCACAAAGCGCCGCATCTGCGGTTGGTTCAGCCCTGCGGTCAGCGGGTAGATGGGCAGGATGCGGGGTTGCTCCCCCGCTTTGAGTTCTTCGGCTTGGGGCGCGATCATATGCAGCAGCATCTTGGGGTCGCAAACACCGTAAAAATTAAAGGTCTTGCCCACTTTGAGCTTATCTTTAATGTATGGGTTATTAAAATAGGTCAGGGTCATCAGCCCGGTATCATCTTCCACCGCAACGCGGGTCAAGGTCCGCCCGCCGCGAATGCGGCGCTCTTCGGGCACCCCCACCACCTTGGCGACAATGCTGATGGGTTCGCCCATATGCATCACCGCTTCGTCGATGGGGATCACCACCGACCGATCTTCATAACGGCGGGGATAGCAACGGAGCAGATCGCCAAAGGTCTTAATCCCCAATTTCAAAAGGAGCTTTTCTCTGGCCGCACCAATGCCATATAATTGTTTGATGGGTGTATTCATAGCAAAAACTCCTTTCTTTCTTTTTTCTATTACTAATATACACGAAATCGGCAGAATTTTCAATTAAATCTTGTCTTCTAAACAAAAATACATTAGAATATATCTATAAGGAAGTGACAAAGGTGATAATAACAATCCGAATCTGCCTCAAAGCAGGAGATTTCGGTGCTTTTCGCCCATTTTTCCTTGATAGGCGCCGGCCTATCTGCAAAAAAGATGAACAAAAATCCCTCGAAATCTCCTTGCTTTGAGGTCGAAGATTTTAAAAAGAGCGGATTTTTGTTTCGTCAAGGCATAAAACACAGCCAATGCCGGCGCATTGGCGAGTATTTTAACGAGGAGGAAACGGAAATCCGCCTTTTTAAAACAAGGTTCGGATTGTTCTTATCACCTTTAATGAAATCATTGATTATCACCGGCGGCAGCGGAGCCATCGGCAGTATGACCGCCTATTGGGCGGTGCGCCAAGGATGGCAGGTGGTGCTCGCCTATCATAAAAACGAAACGGCGGCCAAAAACCTTTGGGAAGATCTGACCGCTTTGGGCGGAAAGGTGCATCTCTTTCAAGGCGACCTTTGCAAGGAGCAAGACCGAAAAGACTTGATCGATTTTGCGCTGAAAGAGTGCGGCAGCATCGACCTGCTGGTCAATAACTTCGGCGCGTCCCATTATAAAGAATTTAATGAAGAGACCGCCGCATCCATCGACGAAGTGTTGCAGACCAATCTGCTCTCCCATATGGCGCTGACCCGCCTGCTACTCCCCCACCTGCTCCAAAAAAAGAGCGGCGCGATTATCAACATCTCTTCGGTCTGGGGTCAGACCGGCGGCGCTTGCGAAGTTTCCTATTCCGCCGCCAAGGCGGGCTTGATCGGATTTACCAAGGCGCTGGCCAAAGAATTGGCGCCTTCGGGCATCACCGTCAATTGCGTTGCTCCCGGCATTGTGGAGAGCAAGATGCTCCAAGATCTCAATCGGGAAGAACTGAAAAAGATGGTCCCCACCGGCAGACTTTGCTCGGGCCTGGATGTCGCCAAAGCCATTCTCTTTTTGGCAGAGCAGGAGCAGATCACCGGTCAGGTGCTCTCTCCCAACGGTGGCATGTATATATAACAAGAAGTATAATACCTATGAAAATATACAAATTTTCATAGGTATTTTTATTTTTCACCGAGAAAGGATTTTTCAATGGCAAGTTTTTTGGAAAAGGCGGCGGAGTTGCTTTGGGGTCCTTGGATGCTCTTTTTGGTCTTAGGGACAGGGGTCTATTTCACCATCGGCACTCGCTGGCTTTCTCTCCGCAAACTCAAAACCGCCTTTCAAGCGGCACTCCGCAGCGAGAGTGAAGGGCAAGGGGATGTTTCGCCGCTGGGCGCTCTATGCACCTCGTTGGCGGCGACCTTGGGGACCGGCAACATCATCGGGGTGGCGACCGCCATCACCGCAGGTGGACCGGGTGCGCTCTTTTGGATGATGGTAGCCGCCTTTTTCGGAATGGCGACCAAATATGCCGAAGGGTATCTGGCGGTACGGTACCGCCGCCGCAATCCCGACGGCGCTTTTTTGGGCGGGCCTTTTCTCTATTTGGAATTGGGTCTGCGGCGGCCGTTTTTGGCGCGGATCTTTGCGGTCTCTTGCATTGTTACCTGCCTGATCTCGATGGGAACAACTTCCCAAATCAACGGGATTGTGGATGCCGCCCAAGACTTTTTTGATCCCCAAAA
>CALGEL010000012.1 GCA_937881855.1 uncultured Clostridia bacterium
GTCTGCTTGCAGACCCTTTCTTTTATTTAGGATTGATTTATGGCGGATAGAATGATATAATAACAATATATGAATTGGATCGGAGGTTGGCAGATGATCGCGTTATGGATTGTATTGGGCATTTTGGCGCTGATCGTTTTGCTGATCGCAGGTGGGATCTTGCTGCCGGTGGATCTGCTTCTTTCCTTGGACCAAGCCAAGGGCTTTCGCATTCGCTATCGGCTTTTGGGCAAGATTTACGGAGATGAAGCCAAAGAACAAAAGCCCAAGAAAAAGAAAAAGCCCAATCCCATCGTTGAGAGTTTGAAAAAATCGCTCGGTTTGGAGCATTTGGGGAGCGTGGACAAGCTTAAAAGCTCGCTAATGCGCAAAGGTGCTTCGGAGACCTTGAAGGATACCGTCTTGGCATTTTGGGAAATTTTAGACCGTATCTTTTGGATCTTAAAGCGTTGTCGCATCACCCGATGCAAGGTGGCGGTCCTTTGCGGTGGGGAAGATGCCCCGCTGGATTACGGCACCGCCTGCGCGGTGGTCTATCCCTTAATATCTTATTTGGAATCGGCGGCGGGGCTGCGGCCCAAGGCAGAAAAGATTACCATTCTTTGCGACGATGACCGCCAAGAGACCATATTGGAATTGGAAATTTTCGTGCGGGTGCGGGTGGTGCATATTCTGCGCGCACTACTGCATATCATCTTCAAAAATGTGGAAAAATAGGAGGAAAGAGCAATGGAGCAAAAAAATCAAGCAGGGAATGTCATGAATGTATTATCCTTTGTGGCGGAGCAGACCATGGCGCTTTCCAAGCAAAACAGTGTGTTGGGCGCGCCCATCGAAAAGGATGGAGTGACCATCATTCCGGTCTCTAAAATTTCGGTGGGCTTTGCCGGCGGCGGTGCCGACCTTCTGGACGAAGGCCGCAAAAAGCAGCGGCATCCTGCGGGCGGCGGCGCCAAGGTGACCTTGACCCCCATGAGTTTTTTGGTGATCGAAGGCAGTAATGTCCGCACCGTTTCGGTGGAACTGCCGGAGCGTACCGCGGCGGCAGAGATTATTGACACCGTTTTAGAACAATTTAAGAAAAAATGAGGTATTGCAATTGCAATACCTCATTTTTATTGGTAAATTGATAAGATATATTCTTCGGTCTCGATTTGCTGCAAGCGGGGCAGCAGATCGAAATAGCAGACGCTTTTCAGATCGGTGATGCCGGTGCCGATCGCTTTGAAATAGGCTTCCTTCGCTGTCCAGATCTTCAAAAAACGCAGCAGCGCACCCGGTTGGTCGGGGGCAAGGAATTCCATCTCTTTTGTTGTACAGATGCGGCGGGCAATTTTAACATCGCGGGGCTTGATTTCTTCGATGTCCACCCCCAGCGGTTGCTCGCCGACGGCGCAAAGGAGCCATTTGCCCGAATGGGAAAGGTTCAATTCCAAGGGGCAATTCTCTGCATAGGGCTTGCCTTTGTTGGTGCGGGCGATGATAAAGGAGTCGGCGGGTTGGTCGGAAAACTCTGCCAAAAGTTGCCGAGCAAATGCTTCCCCCAAATGAGTGCGCTCATTGCGATCCTTGGGCGCAATTTCTTTGATACGCCAAATCATTTATTCGACAATACGGATGGATTCAATGACCTGCGGTTCTTCCGGCATATCCATAAAATTGGTCTGCACTGCGGCGATCTTATCCACTTCTTCGATGCCTTCGACCACTTTACCGAAGGCGGCGTAGTTGCCGTCTAAGAAAAAGCCGTCGGCATGCATAATGAAAAATTGACTGCTGGCGGAGTTGGGGTCGTTGGTCCGCGCCATCGAGATGACACCCCGCTCGTGCCGAATGGGGTTATTAAAGCCATTGGCGGCAAATTCGCCTTCGATTTCCTTTTCGCTGCCGCCCATACCGGTTCCGGTGGGGTCGCCGCCTTGGATCATAAAGCCACTGATGACCCGATGGAAGATCAGCCCGTCATAGAATTTTTCTTCCACCAGCTTTAAAAAGTTGGCAACCGTCTTGGGTGCCGCTTCGGGGTAAAGCTCCAATTTGATGGAGCCGCTGTTTTTGATTTTAATTTCAACCATAATCTTCGGTTCCTTTCTTCGTTTGTAGATATTATAGCATAATTTTATCGTTTTTCAACACCTTTTGAGTCCTTTTTCATTTAATGGAATAGGAGGTAAAAAGGATGAACGAACTTATTTTTTATGCCTTGGCGGCCACCTTGGGTACCTGGTTGGTCACCGCATTGGGCGCGGCAACGGTGGTGTTTTTTAAATCCCCAAGCCCCAAGGCAATGAATATCATGCTGGGGTTTGCTTCGGGGGTTATGATCGCGGCGAGTTTTTGGTCGCTGTTGCAACCCGCCATTGAGCAAGCCGAAGCGGCGGGAGACCCCGCCTGGCTGATCGCCACCTTAGGCTTTTTGGTGGGGGCGGTCTTTATGTGGGGCTCCGATAAGGTGGTTACCTATGCCCGCAACCGCGCGGGGAGCGGGCAATCAAGCGAACGGATCAACCGCATTCTGATGCTGGTCCTTTCCATCACCCTTCATAACATCCCCGAAGGGTTGGCGGTGGGGGTCGCCTTCGGTGCGCTGGGCGGCGGATTTTCGGCGGAAGGTTTGATGGGCGCTGCCACTGTCGCCTTAGGGATCGGGTTGCAAAATTTTCCCGAAGGGGCGGCGGTCTCCTTGCCGCTGAGAAGGGAAGGATATTCCCGCTCCCGCGCTTTTTTATTGGGGCAGGCATCGGGGATGGTGGAGCCGCTTGCGGGGGTGCTGGGCGCGATTTTGGTGGTCTATGTGCAGGCATTGTTGCCCTTTGCCCTTTCCTTTGCGGCGGGGGCGATGGTGTTGGTCGCGGTCCACGAACTGATCCCCGAATGTCAGCGGCACCGCAGCGATTGCCCCTATCTTTCGACGATGGGAATCGTCTGCGGATTTGCGGTGATGATGCTGTTGGACGTGGCATTGGGTTAGAACGCTTGATTTAAATTTTTCTTTATGGTAAAATGATGGCGGATAGGAGATGGACTCTACTACCATTGCATAGATATTATAAAAGGAGAAATCGTTTATATGAAAGCAAAAAAATATATAATTATTGCGACATCGGTTCTTGTTGGTTTGCTTCTGCTTGCTTATGTGGCGCTGGGCATATACTCTGTCAAGCCGGGAATGAATGGGTTTACGGTCACCAACGGAACGATCCGTCTTGTTGTTACCGGCAAAGACTATGTCAAGGTTGGTGAAAACAGGTATTTGTATAGAGAAGGCTCGTTGCATAAGATTATTCTGAACGAGTATGATTCTTATCGATTATTATGGCAACCCGAGTATGATCATCTTTCAAAGGTGGATGAAACCGGCCTTTTTAAATACGTAATTGTATCAAAAGACGGGCAAGAATTCAAGGGAACAGGCAATGGAGTGTGGGGCATAGACGCACGTTCGATCTTCTATATTCCGTATGAATAATAATCAAGCGCAAAAATAAAGTGGCTGTAAAAAACGAATGTTTTTTACAGCCACTTTTTTATATTGTCAAACTAAAAACAAACAAAATCCCGCAATAGCAAAGGAGCAGGATCATTCCCCAATTCAGCCAAGTGGCTTTGATTTGGGAAGTTAGTTTGAGTTGTTGGGTTCCTTCTTTGGAAAGGTTTAGTTTCTTGATGGAACGGATCAGGAAAATTCCGCCGCAGACCGCCAAAACCATCAATGCCACAGAATAGAGCGTTGCCACCATCGTCCAAGGGGTGATGACCGCAGGGTCTTCGGGCAGATGCTCGTTGAAGAAGGAAGCGATGATGCCGCCGGTGAAATTGACGATTGCGTGCATCCCGATGGTATGGAAGATATTGCCGGTTTTGACATAGACGAGAGCAAACAACATCCCCAGAAATGCCGCATAGAAAAATTGATAGAAATTGCCGTGGATCAACCCAAAGAGCAGACCCGATGCGGTCACCGCCAGAACTTCACTATAAGGAAGCAGGCGGTCGATGATCAGCTTGCGGCAGATCAGCTCTTCAAAGATGGGCGCCAAGACCACAGCGGTGATGAGATTGACCAGCGGGGATGATTCGTTGATCTGATCGGCAACGGCATTGGAGATCTCCTGCCCTTTAAAGGTTTCGATGGCGGTCATTAAAAAGCCGGCAATGATGGAGCCGGCTTCCATCAGCAAAAAGGAGACGGACAAAAAGGCGATCCAACCGACAAAGCCCATCTTCGCCTTTTGGGGCTTTTCCTTGGGCATTGAAGCGATAAAGCCAAAGAAGATGGGGAAGCCCACTCCATAGCTGAGCAATGTGCAGGCGATGAAAAACCAATCCTGCTCATAGATATGGGGTGCCAATCGACTGCAAAGGAACAGCGCGGTCGCCTGCACCGCCGATGTTATAATAAGGTAGACCAGCAACGCCAGCCCGATCCGCAGAAGATTTTTGCGCGCCTGTTTGGTGCGTTGTTTCTCTACATCGATAATGGTGGGATAATAGGGTTGATAATAACCTTGGGGTTGGATAAAGATCACCGCCTGTATCAATTTTCTTGCTATTATTTTACTATACTGCCATTGATAATTCAATGAACAAATTATTAAAAAAGAACGGCATCAATATCATATTAAGAAGGGTTGCATCTAAATGGCCGATCTTATATAATAAAAATAGCAAATATAGGCGCGAAAAAATTGGAAATTTAATGCAATGGTCGGCAACGATCTCTTTCTTTCAATCGTATTATTTATAAAAGGAGGTTTTGAAATATGTTGAAACGTTTAATTGCTATGATGACAATCGCTGTTTTATTGATCGGTTTATGCGGTTGTAAGGCAGACCCGCTCGATGATGGGCTTGAAATTCATACAGAGCAAGGTTCATCGGAAGGTAAGCCCATACCCGAAGGGGCGGCGATCGAAGCGGTGCCTGCCCAAGCCAAAAAGGCGGCGATTATGGAGGCCGAGTATCAGCAGGGGGAATATGACCCGCAAAACCTCCAAGCGGTGCAGGACTATATGACCAAGGCGGTCCGCACCTTTTTGGCAGACGGATCGGAAGAAAATGCAGTATTTTCCCCATTGAATATCTATTTGGCCTTGGGGATGCTGGCGGAAATAGAGCAAGGGCAGGCGCGGCAGGAACTGCTGACCCTGCTGGGCGCTAAGGATTTGGCGGAATTGCGTAGTATCTGCGAAGATCTTTGGAATGCCCATTATTTTGAAGAAGAATCTGCCACCGGCTTGTTGGCATCGTCTGTCTGGCTGAATGATAAGGTGGATTATCGCGAAGAGCCGTTGAAGATTTTGGCGGATCGATATTATGCATCATCTTTCCAAGGAAAAATGGGGGAAAGTTCCTATCAAAAAGCGTTGCAGGAATGGCTCAATGCCCAGACCGGCGGCTTATTGAAGGATCAGACCGAGAATGTAACAATGGATCCGCGGACGGTGATTTTGTTGGCGACCACCATCTATTTCAATGCGCAATGGTCAGACGATTTCAATGAAAATAACACCACCGTCCAGCCCTTTTATGGTACAAAAGGGGAGCAACAGGCTTCTTTTATGAAGAAAAACGAAACGAACACCTACTTTGAAGGTAAGCATTTCGGCGCAGTGACTCAATGGCTGCGGGGCGGCAATGCGATGTATTTCATTCTGCCCGATGAAGATTCTTCGGTGGAGCAGGTATTGCAGAGCGAAGATTTTAATTTGCTGATGCAAAAGGGTCATGATTATGAGCAAGTGAGATCGGCGCAGATTCGCTTCGCTGTTCCGAAATTCGATATTGATGCCAACCTTGATTTGAAGCAAGGGATCGCGGCAATGGGCGCCCCTTCGGCATTGGATCCCAAGGTGGCGGATTTTACCCCGCTGACCGATGAATATATCGAAACCATCAATGCCAGCCATGCGGCAAGGATGCTGATCGATGAAAAGGGCTGCCTTGCTGCTGCCTACACGGTGGTGAATCTCGTTGGCTCGGCAATGCCGCCGGAGGAGGTCATTGAATTTACGCTGGATCGCCCCTTTATCGTCCTGCTGATGCGGGAGAATGGTGTTCCGATGTTTGCCGGCGTTGTCAATCATTTTTAATTTTATATAAGACATAAAAAGGGACCTCTTTTCAGAGGTCCCTACATTATTTTGGTCGGTCTTCGCTCATTTCAACGGTTATTCAATGGGTTTCAAGTTCCAGATGTCGTTGGCATACTCGCGGACCGCGCGGTCGGAAGCGAAGATGCCGGACTTGGCGATATTGACCAAGGACATTCCGTTCCAATGCAGGCGATCGCCGTAGGCTTCGTTGATCTTGCTCTGGGCATCCTTATAGGCATTGAAATCTGCCATGACCATATAGGGATCGGGCCCGATCAGGTAACGAACGATGGACTCAAAGCCCTTGCCGCCAATCCCGTCCTTCAAGATGGAATCCAGCAGATCCCGCAGATGGGGATCGTTGCGATAGATCTGGTCGGGATGATAGCCATCCGCTTTCCAGGCGTTGACTTCGGGGGTGGTCAGACCAAAGAGGAACATATTATCGTCGCCCACCTGTTCGTGGATCTCCACATTGGCACCGTCCAAGGTGCCCAAGGTCAGAGCGCCGTTGATCATAAACTTCATATTGCCGGTACCGCTGGCTTCTTTACCTGCCAGCGAGATCTGCTCGCTGACTTCGGCGGCGGGCATCAAAATCTCTGCCAAAGAGACCTTATAATCGGCAAGGAACACCACCTTGATCATATCGTGGATGGCGGGATCGTTATTGATCATATCGCCAAGGGCGCAGATAAAGCGGATGATCTCCTTGGCCATCACATAGCCGGCGGAGGCTTTTGCGCCGAAGATAAAGGTTCGGGGATGGATCTTCAATCCTTCCAGCTTGATGCGGCGGTAGAGATCATAGATATGCAGGGCGCAGAGCAACTGACGCTTATACTCATGCAACCGCTTGGCCTGCACATCAAAGATGGAATCGGGGTTGACCTTGATGCCGCAGGAATTTTCGATATACTTGCCCAAGCGGACCTTATTTTCCCGCTTGATGGCGGTCAGACGATCCAGCACCGCGGCATCATCCTTATAGGCCAGCAGTTTTTCCAGCTCCGCTCCGTTTTTGACAAATCCGTCGCCGATCAATTCCTTGATCAAGGCGGTCAGACCGGGGTTGGATTCGCAGAGCCAACGGCGGTGAACAATGCCGTTGGTGACATTGGTGAGTTTAGTGGGGAAGATATCGTTATAATCTTTAAAGAGATCGTCTTTTAAGATTTGGCTATGCAATGCGGAAACGCCGTTGACGCTATAACAGCAGGCAACGCAAAGGTTTGCCATCCGCACCATTCCGTCGCCGATGACTGCGATTCGGTCCATCACCCCGCGCTTTTCGGGATGGTCATTATAAACCATCTCGCAGAAGCGGCGGTTGATCTCCTGAACAATGGTATAGATGCGGGGCAGGCGGGCGGAAAACAGGCCGATGGACCAGGTTTCCAGCGCTTCGCTCATAACGGTGTGGTTGGTATAAGCCAAGGTGTTGCAGGTGATCTCCCACGCCTTTTCCCAAGAATATTCGTGATCGTCCATCAGCAGACGCATCAGTTCGGGTACGCAAAGGGCAGGGTGGGTATCGTTGATATGAACCACCACTTTATCGGCAAGATTATCCAAGGTGCCGTATTTTTTCAGGTGATCTCTCAAAATGTTCTGCAAGGATGCGGAAACAAAGAAATATTGCTGACGCAACCGCAGGGATTTGCCTTCTTCGTGGTCATCGGCGGGGTAGAGCACGCGGGAAATGGCTTCCGCCTTGGCATCCCCTTCGCAGCTTTTCAGGTATTCGCCGCGGGAGAACAGGCTCATATCGAAGTTCTCCATGCTCTTGGCGCCCCAAAGGCGCAGTTTATTGACAATCTTGGAATCGTAGCCTGCGATCATCAGATCATAGGGCACCGCCAAGACCTTATAGTAATTGGAATGGACAGTCTTTAAGCCATCTTCGCTCCAAAGCTCTTCCACATTCCCATCGAACCGAATCTCTTGGGCTTCGTCGGGGCGGGGAACCAGCCAGCCGCCGCCCAATTCCAGCCAGTTATCGGGGAATTCCATCTGCCAGCCATCGATGATGACCTGCTTGAAGATACCGAATTCATAGCGGATGGAAAAGCCGGTGGCGGGATAATCGCAGGCGGTGAGCGAATCCAGATAGCAGGCGGCAAGACGACCCAGACCGCCGTTGCCCAACCCTGCATCGGGCTCCATATCGTAAAGCTGCTCCAAATCGACGTTCATATCCTTTAAAACAGCGCGGACATCTTCTTCGATCCCCATATTATAGAGATTGTTTTTCAGGGAGCGGCCGATGAGAAACTCCATCGACATATAATAAACCTTTTTGGCTTCCTGCTCGGACACTTTTTTATGCCCTGCCTTGCGGCGGCGGGAAAGCTCCTTGACCACCATTGCCACAACGCTTTCATACATTTGGCGAATGGTTGCATCCTCTGCATCGCAGGCGAATTTATCGGTAATTACCGCCTGCAATTTTTCTTTGATCTCGGTTTGAGTCATTTTGATTTCTCCTTAGATAATATCTATATATAATATTTTTAACAATATACATTATATAATACCAACTTTTTAATTTTATGTCAAGAAGAGGTCGAATAAAAAAGGAACTGCAAAAATAATTTCACAGTTCCTTTAATTTAAATTATTATCGGCGCAAGAAATCGGATGGATTTTTCGTTTTTTCAGCCGAAGGCGTATGTCGATACGGCGAGGATGAAAAGACGGAAAAGGCGCCGATTTATCAGCCGTCAGATACTGTTGTAAAGAGCCAAATAGGCTTTTACACTCGGCCCCCAACTGTAATCACCCTTCATCGCATTCTTTTGCGCTTGCAGGAAGTGCTCTTTATCGTGGAAAAGCTCGATGGCGCGCCATAGCGCATGGGAGAAATCTTCGGCATGCTGGGTATGGAAGGTGATGCCGCGCCCACTCCGCTCACCATAATTATAGGCGGGGACGGTATCGGCCAATCCGCCGGTGACGCAGACCAGCGGCAAGGTGCCATAGCGCATGGCGATCATTTGCGCCAAGCCGCAGGGCTCAAATTTGCTGGGCATCAGGAAGATATCGCAACCGGCATAGATCCTTTGGGCAAGATTGCCATCGAAGGCTAAAATCACCCGCAGGTTATCGGGATGCCGCTTTGCGGCCTCTTTCAAAAACTCTTCATAATGGGCATCGCCGGTCCCCAAAATGACCACCTGAACATCTTGGGAGAGCAACCAATCCAATTTGGCTTCCATCAGCTCCATTCCTTTTTGATGGGTCAGGCGGGTGACCATACCGAACAGCGGAACAGCGTCGGTCTCGGGCAGCCCCAATTCCTTTTGCAGCGCATTTTTATTTTGCACCTTCCGCCCTAAGCTGCGGGAAGTATAATTGACTTTAATGCGGGGATCGGTCTGGGGGTTAAACAGTTCGGTATCGATGCCGTTGAGAATACCGCTCACCTTAAAGGCACGGGCGCGGAGAATATCTTCCAGCCCGCAGGATTTGGGGGGATCCATAATCTCTTTGGCATAGGTTTCCGAAACAGTGGTGACCCGACCGGCAGATTCGATGGCGCCTTTCATCAGGTTCAGGCACCCGCCATAGGTCATCAGCGGCAGTTGCTCATTGCTCATCCCGAAGGTCCCGCCCAGAATATAGGGATCGAATTGACCTTGGAATTCGATATTATGAATGGTGAAGACGGTGCGGATATTTTTAAATTCCTTCCGCCAGCGAAATTCGGTATCCAAAACAGCGGGGATCAGCGCGGTATGCCAATCGTTGCAATGGAGAATATCGGGGATAAAATCCAAAATAGGGATGGCTTCCAGCACCGCGCGGGAGAAAAAGGCAAACCGCTCGGCATCGTCGCCTTCGCCGTAGGTCTTCTCCCGCTTGAAATAGGTCTCATTATCCAATAGATAATAGATGACACCGCCCACATTGGCTTCAAAGATGCCGCAGTAGCGGTCTTCCCCTGCGCTGCGTACATAGAAATGAGCTTTATATTCGCATTGATCCCGAAGTGCTTGGGGGATCGCGCTATAAAATGGCAGAATGACGCGGCAATCTTCCCCTGCGGCGCAAAGCGCCTTGGGCAAAGCTCCTGCCACATCGCCCAGCCCGCCCACCTTGATAAAAGGGGAGGCTTCGCTTGCTGCATAAAGAATGTTCATAGAGATTATACCTGCTTTCCTTTGCCGATGACGATCGGTAAGCCTGCGGCGCCCCGCAGATCGGTTTGAGCCGAAATGGTCACATTTTTATCGGCAATAACATGGTTGAGTTTGGCGCCCTTGCCAACCTTGGTCTTTTGCATCACGATGGAATTTTCAACAATGGCACCTTCTTCGACAACAACGTCTCTGAAAAGGATGGAATTTTTGACAATGCCTTTGATGACGCATCCGTCGGCAATCAGGCAGTTGCTTGCCGCCGCGCCGAAATCATAGATGGTGGGGACCGAATCCTTCACCTTGGTATAGACAGGGCGGTCGGCATCAAAGAGTTCGTTTCGTTTATCGGTATTCAGCATATCCATATTGGCTTTATAGTATTCATCGACGGTATCGACAATACGGGCAAAGCCCTTATGGAAATAGCCGCAGATCTTTTTGGTATCCAGCTGCTTTTGGATCAGCTCGCGGTTGAGATGGGAATAATCGTTATCCTCCGCCTCCTCCAAAAAGTCCAGAAGGTCGGCCTTTTTCATAATGGCGGTGGCCAAGGCATAGCGGCCTTGGGTAGCGGCAGTTTTTTGATAATGGATGGCAGAAACGGTATGATCCTTTTCCACGTCCATCAAAAGCTCGCCCGCACCGGCGGGAATATCGGCATAGGCGATGGTCAGATACGCCTTATCGGCAATATGCTGCTCCAACATCGCATCCAAGTCGATATTGGCAACGGTGCCGCCGAAGGCAAAGACTACCCATTCATAAGAGTTATCGGCAATATAGCCCTTGACCGCCTTTAAAGCATCCAACCGCCCGCGGGAAATGCTGTGGGTGGATTCGGGGCGGGCCAGCGGGGTCAGCATTTTGATACCGCCCTTGCGGCGGTTGAGATCCCAATCCTGACCGTTGCCGATATGGTCCACCAGCGAGCCATAGTTTTCCTTGCAGATGACGCCGATCTCATCGATATTGGCGTTGACCATCGAGGAAAGGGTGAAATCGATCAGACGATACCGCCCGCCGAAGGGGAGGGAGGCAGGGGTGCGGGAATAGACCAAATCATTCTTTAATGCTTTGGTATCATAGTGATCGCAGAAGATAATTCCAAGCGCGTTCATATTATTCAGCCTCCTTTACAGAATAGGGTTTGATCATTTCTTTGGGGCGGACAACCTGACCGGCGCGGACGATGGCGCCCGAACCGATGACCGCGATGCCCCATTCGCCATCATATTTTTCCGGCTCTTCACCAATGATGGCGCCATCTTCGATGATGGCATCATCGGCAATGATAGCATATTTAATGGTGCAGTTTTTGCCGATCTTGGCATTTTGCATCACCACTGCGGAATTAAGCTTGGTTCCTTCTTCGACCGAAACGCCGGAGAAGAGAACGCTATACCAAAGATCGCAACCATTGAGGGTGCAGTTTTCGGTAATTGTGGACTCCCGAATCAGAACATTCTCGCCGATATATTGGGGCATCCGGTTCTGACCGTGGCGGGAATAGATGCGCCATTTGGGATCGGAAAGGTTCAAGGGAATATTGGGGTTGAGCAGGTCCATATTGGCTTCCCAAAGGGAATCGATGGTCCCCACATCCTTCCAATAGCCTTCAAAGGGATAGGCAAACATACGCTCACCGTCGGCAAGCATCTTGGGCAGGATATCTTTGCCGAAATCCTTGGAGCTTTCGGGGTTTTGCTCGTCTTCGATCAGATATTTACGCAGTTTATCCCAATTAAAGATATAAATACCCATCGAAGCCCGATCACTCTTGGGCTTTTCGGGTTTCTCTTCAAATTCATAGATCTTATCGGCTTCATCGGCATTGACAATACCGAAGCGGCTGGCCTCCTCGATGGGCACCTGCAAGGTGGCAATGGTGGCATCGGCTTTATTGGCCTTATGGAATTTGAGCATCTTGCTGTAATCCATCTTATAAACATGGTCGCCCGAAAGGATCAGAACATATTCGGGATTATATTTTTCGATGAACTGGATATTTTGATAAATCGCGTTGGCAGTACCGGCATACCATTCACCTGTGGACCCCGATACATAAGGGGGCAGGATATGAACGCCGCCGTGCATCCGATCCAGATCCCAAGGCTGACCGTTGCCGATATAAGTATGCAGCTCCAAGGGGCGATATTGGGTCAGAACACCCACCGTATCGATCCCCGAGTTGGTGCAGTTGGAAAGGGGAAAATCGATGATCCGATATTTCCCGCCAAAGGGTACCGCAGGCTTTGCCATCTCCTGCGTCAGAACATAAAGGCGGCTTCCCTGACCGCCGGCAAGCAGCATCGCTACCATTTCGTTTCGTTTCACTTTGCTTTGCTCCTTTCAAACAAACGATGGGATTTTGAGCAGAAAATCCCTATCATATATTTTTATAACTTCATTATAACTCTTTCTTATATAATTTTACAGAGAAATTTGTCGATAATGACTAAAATCCATTTTTTTACTAAATTTTGCTGTATTTTATTGGTAAAAATGCACAAAATTACCGCCATAAATCGTTTGGAATTGGAAGAATAAACAAAAGATTGACAACCGAAAGGATTTATCGTACAATGAAATCTATGATTTTATTCAACAGTCGAAAAACAGAATATAAGCACCCCTTCGGCGCGGTGAAAGCGGGTCAGCCGCTTTATTTGCGGGTGGTGTTGCAGGGGGAACCCGATTGCAAGCAGGTAAATGTGGTCTATCGTTATGAAGACGGCGCCGAGCAACGCGGAGTTTTGCTGCCCACCGAATCGGCAGGGGAATTTTGCGGCGAGATTGCTTTGGAAAAGGTCGGGCTTTGCTTTTATCGTTTTGAAGCGGTAAAAGAGGATGGAACCTTGCTTTTTATCGGCACTGCCGATGGAGTCAATGCCACCATCGGCGATTGGTTGCCGGAATGGCGGCAGACGGTGTATGAGCGGGAATTTTGCGCGCCCGAAGGGATCGCAGGGGGGATTTGGTATCAAATCTTTCCCGATCGTTTTTGCAAGGGCGCAATGCAACCGCCCCGCCAAGCCAAAGGCGCAAGGATCTACCACGATCAATGGGAAGAGCGCCCGCTCTTTACCCAGGACCGCCCCGATTTCAAGGGCAACGATTTCTTTGGCGGAAATCTGAACGGTATTCGAGAAAAACTGCCCTACCTTAAAGAATTGGGGGTGGATTTGATTTATCTCAATCCCATCTT
>CALGEL010000013.1 GCA_937881855.1 uncultured Clostridia bacterium
CCCGCCGTTGGCTGGGCTTCGGCGGCTTTACCTTCCAGCCCAGCGAATTGGGGAAATTGGCAATTATAATGCTATTTGCTTCCTATATGGCGGCAAACTATAAACGAATGAAGGAATTTAAAGTCGGGATGGTCTATCCGGCAATCGCACTATTTATCGTCTGCTTTTTGGTGGCGATCGAGACCCATATCTCAGGCGCAATTTTAATCTTTGCGGTGGGCGCAGTGATGATGTTTGTCGGCGGAGTCAACCTGAAATATTTTTTCAGTATCGGCGGCGCAGGAATTGCCGCGTTGGCGGGCTTTGCTTGGTTTGTTCCTTATGCGCGTACCCGTATTATGACGATGATGAACCCCGAAGCCGATCCCACCGGCGCAGGATTTCAGACAATGCAATCCTTATATGCCATTGGCAGCGGCGGTCTGCTGGGCTTGGGGCTGGGCCAATCGCGGCAAAAATATCTCTATATCCCCGAACCGCAAAACGACTATATCTTCTCCATTGTCTGCGAAGAATTGGGCTTTATCGGCGCATTGATGGTCATTATTTTGTTTGTGCTTTTGATTTGGCGCGGATTTGTTATTGCTTACCATGCCCGAGATAAATTTGGTTCGCTGATGGTCATCGGTATCGTTTCGCGGGTTGCGATTCAGACCATTTTGAACATCGGCGTGGTCACCAATTCCATCCCGCCCACAGGCATCAGCCTGCCCTTTTTCAGCTACGGTGGAACCGCGCTGGTGGTGCTGTTGGTGGAGATGGGCATTGTGTTGGCGGTCTCCCGCTATTCCAGATTGGAGGGGATGAGAGAATGAGAGTTTTATTGGCAGGCGGCGGAACCGCGGGGCATTGCAATCCCGCCATCGCCATTGCTTCGGTCATTCGGGAAAAGAATAAGGACGCGCAAATTCTGTTTGTGGGCAATCGGGGCAAAATTGAAGAAACGTTGGTGCAAAAGGCGGGCTTCGATTTTAAAGCGATCCGTATTCAGGGCTTTCGCCGCTCCCTTTCACCCGATAATCTTAAAACCGTATGGCTTTATTTGAAGGCAAAAAGCGATTGCCGTAAAATTATTAAAGAGTTCCGCCCCGATCTTGTCATCGGTACCGGCGGCTATGTTTCCGGCCCTGTGGTCGCGGCGGCGCAAAATATGGGGATCCCCACCTGTATCCACGAGCAAAATGCCTACCCCGGTGTCACCAGCAAGATGCTGTCTAAAAAGGCGGATATTGTCTTTATCAGTTTTCCCGGCAGCGAGCAATATTTCGGTAAGGTCAAAAAAATGATCCTTTCGGGCAACCCTTTGCGAACCGAAGTTTTAAATACCAAAAGAGAAGATGCCCGCAAAGCATTGGGTATCCCCGCGGATGCCTTCTATCTGCTTTCCTTTGCGGGAAGCTTGGGGGCGCAAAAGATCAACGAAACGATGGTGAATTTTATCGCCAAAAACGCAAAAAACGGCGATTTTTATCATACCCACGCCACAGGCGAGCGGGCTTGGGCTTGGATGCCCAAGGCATTGCTGGATCAAGGATATAATGTGGAAGAAGAAGGACACATCAAGGTCCGCCCTTATCTCTATGATATGGCGCTGCATCTGGCGGCGGCCGACGCAGTCATCAGCCGTGCAGGTGCCATTACATTAGGGGAGATCACCGCGCTCGGTAAACCTGCGGTATTGATCCCATCCCCCAATGTCACCCATAACCATCAATATTATAATGCCCGCTCCCTTTCCGATCGGGAAGGCGCGTTGCTGCTGGAAGAGAAGGACCTTTCGGCAGAAAAATTATACGAAATGATTTTGGATTTAAAGAAAAACCCCGCCAAGCGGGAAGCGCTTTCCCGCGGAGCGTTGAAGCTGGGTCTGCCCCAGGCTTCGGAAGAGATCTACCAAGAAATATACGCATTGTTGCATCGCTGATGATGTGAAAGGATAAAAAATATGGCAAACAGCGTGGACCGCTATTACCAAAAAAAGAAGCGGCGGAAAAAGAAGGTCAAATTTGTCTTTTTCAGCTTGCTCTTCATATTGATGATGCTGACCCTTGGAATCCTTTCGGTGACGGTCTTTTTCAATGCCGAGCAGATCATTGTTCAGGGAAATACCCGCTATTCCGCCCAAGAATTATTGGAGCAGGGCGAGCTTTCGGTGGGGCAGAACCTATTCCGCTTGGATAAGTTTAAAACCATCGAAAAGATGCAGGAATTTCCCTATGTCAAGGATGTGGAGATCGACCGCAAATTGCCCAACACCCTGGTCGTCAAGGTGATCGAAAATCAGCCGGTGGTCTGGGTTTATGCCCCCGGCGGAGCGGCCCTGCTCAATGAGGAATATCGGGTGCTGGAAGTGTTGGAAGTATCCAAAGATGCATTCCCCGAAGAGTCGGCACTTTTGAAGGAAGAGCCGAAAGAAGAGCCCGATCAGGACGAAGAAGAGAAAGAAGAAACGGAAGAAAAGGAAGAAGAAAAAGAAGAGCAACAGCCAAAAGAACCCCATCCGATGCTGGAAAACTTGCCGTTGCTGACCCCGTTGAAGGCGGAAAAAGCCGAAGTGGGCAAGACCGCGGAATTTGGCGAAAAAGAGCAGGATTATACCGGCTTTTTGAAAGAGCTCTATGAAGCCGTTGACGGCGATGAGCAGTTGGAATGGGCGAAGGTGGACCAGGTGCATTTTGCCGCCCGCTATGATATTCGGCTGGTGTACAGCGATCGCGTGGTGATCGATTTCGGCACATTGGACCAAGCCAAAACCAAGGCGGAATTGACATCCTATCTGCTGAAAGATAACGGCACCGCTCAGACCGCGACGGTGGATGTATCCGATCCTAAAAGAGTTTATTACAGACCTAAGAAATGAATTTAATCCTCCCGCTTTTTGCGGGAGGATTTTTTCCATCAAATTCTTTTTAAAAATCATAAAAACCACTTGCAATTAAGACTAAATAATATTAGAATATTAACATAGAGTATTTTATGATCAAAAAGTATATCCCTATAAAATATAGCAGGAGGTAAAAACAGTGGGTTTTGAATTTGCAGAAAGCAACGATGGTGTTGTTAATATAAAAGTAATTGGTTGCGGTGGCGGTGGCTGTAATGCAGTCAACCGTATGATCCGTGCCGGTGTGGGCGGTGTCGACTTTGTTGTCATCAATACCGATAAGCCGGTGCTGGAAAATTCCAGCGCACCCACCAAATTGCAGATCGGCGAAAAGCTGACCAAAGGAAAGGGCGCAGGCAGCGATCCCAATGTGGGCGAAAATAGCGCTCTGGAAAGCCGCGAAGAGATCGAAGCGACCCTGCGCGGCGCCGATATGGTCTTTATCGCCGCAGGTATGGGTGGCGGCACCGGTACCGGCAGCGCCCCTGTGGTTGCCGAGATTGCCAAGGATATGGGTATCCTGACCGTTGCGATCGTTACCAAGCCCTTTGGTTTTGAAGGTCGTATGAAGATGAAGACCGCCGAGGCGGGCATCGAAAAACTGCGCGCCCATGTGGATAGCTTGATTGTCATCCCCAACGAAAAGTTGAAGGATGTCACCCAAGAGCGTATTACATTGCTCAATGCATTCCAGGTCGCCGATGATGTCCTGCGTCAGGGTGTTCAGAGCATCTCTGATCTGATCTTGATCCCCGGTCTGGTCAATGTCGACTTTGCCGACGTGCATAAGATTATGAAGGATGCCGGCAACGCGCATATGGGCGTGGGCCGTGCCGCCGGTGAAAATAAAGCCATTAAGGCTGCCGAGATGGCGATCTCCAGCCCCTTGCTGGAAACTTCCATCGATGGCGCCACCGGTGTAATCTTCAATATCACGGCTTCCCCCGATATCGGAATGGATGAGGTGGACGAAGCCAGCCGTATGGTCGAGCAGGCAGCCCATCCCGATGCCAATATCATCTGGGGTGTGGCGCTCAATAACGATCTGGACGATGAGATTATCGTCACCGTGATTGCCACCGGCTTCCCCTCCGGCGATCGTGTCAATAAGGGCGTTGTCGCCGAAGAGCCGCAGTTGGGCTTCATCGGTTCCATCGGTGAAGAGCCGCAGGACGAAGCAGACGATCTGAATTTCTTGGATCTCTTTGCAAATCTTGGCGAATAATATTAAAATGAAAGCCGGTTTCTCCGCAGAAACCGGCTTTGAAGGTGATAAGGGAAATCCGAACCTGCCTCAAAGCAGGTATTTTCGGTGCTTTTCGCCCATTTTTTCTTGATAGGCTTTAAAAAGGAGAACGAATATGATTTGTGCAAGATGCGGTACCGAGCATAACGATTCCGAAAACATCTGCCCGCGGTGCTTTTATGGTCGCCCGCGGCAAACCCCCAAAATTCCCAAATGGGTTCTTTGGTTGGGTGGCTCGATCGTAGGTGCTGCCATTATAGCTGTGGCGGCAATCTTTATTGTTCAGGCGGTGCAATTAAGTATCAGTCAACGGTGGATCGACGGCACATGGGAGAATGATGAGATGGCGTTGATCATCGATAAGGACGACCGCAAATTCCATCTGATCAACGGCCAGAATGTGTTGCTCGGTCGCTATGAGCTGAACGATGAAGAATTGCGCTTGATCAGCGAAGAAGGCAATCATTATGTGTATTACTATGAGTTGGTCGATGAACTTACATTGAATATTTCCTTTGTCAGTGATAAAACTGTGGTTCGTGAAACCTTAACAAAGTTGGATTATCTGGAAGAATAAAAAATCCTCTGCACTTGGGCGGTGTTCCATAGTGAGAAACCCGGTTTTGCCTTGGTCTTTTTCTGCCC
>CALGEL010000014.1 GCA_937881855.1 uncultured Clostridia bacterium
AACTGCCCTACCTTAAAGAATTGGGGGTGGATTTGATTTATCTCAATCCCATCTTTGAAAGTGGGGAAAACCATCGATACAGTACCGCCGATTATGAGCAAATCGACCCTCTTTTGGGAACAAACGAAGATTTTGAAGAACTCTGCAAAGCGGCAAAGGAGCAGGGGATCCGCATTGTTTTGGACGGTGTGTTTTCCCATACCGGCGCCAATAGCAAGTATTTCAATAAAGAAGGGCTTTATGAAGGGCTTGGCGCCTATCAAAGCCCCGATTCTCCCTATTATCATTGGTATACCTTTAAGAATTATCCCGATGATTATGAGAGCTGGTGGGGATTTCCCGCCCTGCCTTGCGTCAATGAATTGGCGCCCGATTTTATGAGCTATATCAACGGCGAGCAGGGTATTGCCCGCCAATGGATGGCGCGGGGCGCTTATGGTTGGCGGTTGGATGTGGCGGATGAACTGCCCGATGGTTTTTTGGAAGCCTTCCGCCAAAGGGTGAAAGAGACCGATCCCCAAAGCATCATCATTGGCGAAGTTTGGGAAAATGCGGTGGAAAAGGTCAGCTACGGCGCCCGCCGCAAGTTTTTGCTGGGCAACCAATGTGATACGGTGATGAACTATCCTTGGCTCAATGCCATTGTTTCGTTGCTGAAAAGCGGCGATACCAAGGTATTTTGCGAAGAAGTTTTGGATTTGATGGAAAGTTATCCCGCGCCTGCGCTTGCCTGCTTGATGAATATTCTTTCCACCCACGATACCCCCCGCATCTTAAATCGTTTGGGGGCGGATTTGATCCCGCCGCGCGCCTTGCAGGCGGATAATTATCTGTCCCAAGAACAGCGTAGAAAGGGAACCGCCTTGCTGAAAAAGGCGGCGGTGTTGCAATTTACCTTGCCCGGCATTCCCTGCATTTTTTATGGAGATGAATTGGGAATGGAAGGGTATGGCGACCCCTATTGCCGCGGCACCTATCCTTGGGGCAAGGGGGACCGACAACTCTTGCAATTTTATAAAGACCTTGCCGCGGTTCGCTTGGAAAACCGCGCCGCTTTTGCGGGAGATTGCACCATCGAAGAAAAGGATGGTCTCCTGCTGATCGAACGCGGTAATACCATCCGAATGGCGATGAATTTCAGCAACCAACCCCAAAGGGTGCAAGGGGAATTGCTCTTCGGCGAAGGGATTGTCGAAGGCATTTTGCACCCCAATGGATTTGCCATTTTAAGAATATAAAAAAGACCGCTTGCGCGGTCTTTTTTTTATAGCATTTCGATTAAGTCTTTCAGTGCGGTTTCAAATTTCACGCCGTACCAATGATCGGGATCATCTTGGGTGTTTTCGATGCATTTTAAGGTATAGTCGGCGGCAATCTTGGCGCTTTGCTCGGGGGTGTTCTCGTTCATCAGCGCACCCACAAAAGCGGAAGCGTAAACATCACCGGTCCCGTGGCAACCCTTGGGGAACTTATAGTGTTCGTAATAGGTCTGCTTTCCGTCGCGGTATACCACCACACCGGTGCGGTCGGGGGCGTAGGAAACGCCGGTCAGCACCACCGCTTTGGCACCCAATGCCGCAGTCTTTTCCAAAAGGGTTTGGATATAGGATTCGTCGTAGGTCTCCTTATACTCCATACCGGTCATCATACAGGCTTCGGTAATGTTGGGGACGGTAATATCCGCTTGCCCGCAAAGGGTTGCCATCGCCTTGGCATATTCCATATTAAAGGCGCCGTAAAGCTGACCATTATCTGCCATGGCGGGATCGACGATGGTGATACCGCCTTCCGCCTTTAAAGAAGCAAAGATGCTCTTGACCAGCTCGATCTGGTACAGGCTGCCCAGATAGCCGGTATAGATGGCATCAAAGGCAATGCCTTCTTTGAGCCAATGGTCTCGGATGGCGGGCATATCGTCGGTCAGGTCCCGAACGGTGAAGCCGCTAAAACCTGCGGTGTGAGTAGAAAGCACCGCCGAAGGGAGAATACAGGTCTCCATTCCGCAGGCGGAAAGGATGGGCAATGCCACCGTCAGCGAGCATTGACCCACGCAGGAAATATCCTGAATGGTTAAAAGTTTTTTATAGGGCACAAAATCATCTCCTTTTTTATATCATATACATATTTTGGTATTAAATAAATGACCAAAACGAGAGATATTTATATAACCAGATTTTTTCTGCGCGCACGACGGACTCGATTGATGTGCCGCTCGAAGTTGCCGCTTTCGATCAGCTCTGCCAATATGTATTGCTCCAAAACCGGAACGGTGCAGGAATAAAAACCAAGCCGCTGCTCAAAAATATCCGAAAGGGCGGGGGGAAGCACCAAATAACCCACCCGTACAGATGGGGCGATGGTTTTGGAAAAGGTGTTGAGATAAAGAACTCTTCCTTCGGTGTCCAGAGAAAACAGCGGTTCTTCGTTCTTTTTGGAGACAGTCAGTTCGGAATCATAGTTATCTTCGATCAGATAGCCCTGCCGCTCCTTTGCCCAAAGAAGATATTCTCTCCGCTTGGAAGCAGTGGCGGTGATTCCGCTGGGAAAACTGTTGAAGGGGGTAATATGTAAAACTGTCGCATCGGTTTGGCGCAGGGCGGCGGTGGGAATGCCGTCGGAAGCCAGCGGCAGAAAGCGTAGCGGGATATGATGGGCCCGGTAAACCTTGCCGATCTTTTCATAGGCGGGATCCTCGATGGCAAAGGTACGATCGGTTCCAAAGAATTGAGCGATGAGACTGTAAAGATATTCCGCGCCCGATCCGATAATGATCTGCTCGGATTTTGCCTCAATTCCGCTGCTGCGGGCAAGGTATGCCGCAATGGCGCGGCGTAATTCGGGGCAACCGCGGTTGGGGGAGCGGGCAAGCAGGGAATCTTGGTAGTCTGCCAACACCTTGCGGGTGGTCTTTGCCAGTACCGAATAGGGGAAGGTGCTTTGGGGATGGTGGGGCGGCTGCTTGCGGATGGATAGATCGGTGGGTAAGGAAGAATTGAAATCTCCCGCCCGATAGCAGACATAGTAGCCGCTGCGCTGGCGGGCTTCAATGTAGCCTTCGTCGGCAAGAATGCTATAAGCATGCTCCACTGTGATCACGCTGATACCGCTTTCTTCCGCCATCAGCCGCTTGGAGGGTAGCTTGCTGCCGATGGGGAAAACCCCCGCCACGATCTCCTGCCGCAGCAGTTCATAAAGTTGCAGATAGGCGGATTTTGGATTTTTAGGATCAACATATTGTTTCATCTGGTATCATTCTTTCTTTTAAATTGGATAATTTCATTATAACCAGATTAAATGAAAAAGTAAATAAAAAAAGATGAGCCGAAGCTCATCTTTTTTAATGAATTCAAACCGTTTATTTTAGTACTCGATTTTGAGAATGTCAACCTTTGCATCACTTTCGGAAATATAATCTACCGAAGCGATGGTCTTTTCGGGATGGGGGTGAACCCATACCATATTATAATAGGTCTTGCCGTTGATGGTCTCGGGGATGGTGGAGCAGGAAACTTCCGCAATCGCCGCCACCGAGAGATTATCTTCATCGAAATCGTTTTTATCGATCATATCGAAACGATAGGCATAATCGCAGTTGGTGAGATGTTCGCCATAGGTGATATCGAGAAATTCTTCGGTTCCGTCGGTATAGCAAACGCGGTATTTACCCAAATGATAGGCATCACCGGCATAGATTCCGTTATAGAAGGTGGTATAGGGGATCAGATGATCGGTGGTATGGCAGATCTTAATGTGCGGAGTGTTGCTCAGATCACCGTATTTTTGGAAGAAACATTCGTGGAAGGTTGCCTTGGAAACTTCGTCCAGCATCGGATCATCGTATTCCTTGCTCCAAAGGGCGTAGGATGCCAAAATCAAATTGTAGTTTTGGCAGTTGCGCTGCATATAGATCTCTTGGAAGGTACCCCAGTTGGAAGGAGCGCCGCCCTTGATACCCAAATTGCGCCGCTGGCGCCAATCTTTCAGCGCGCCCAAGGTCATATTACCGAAGACGGTGGCATTGTAGCCATGGGTATGATAAACATAATCGTATTGAATACCAAATCCGCCATACCAATGGAGCATAACAATGTCCTTGGGGAGCATGCTCTGGCAATAGAACAGGACCGGCAGATCTTCAAATTGGCGGGTAACACCGCCGTGGTAACGAATGAATTCGCCGCCGGAGCCGCCGTAGTGCCGCCCGTCGGAAAGAACGATGGGGAGAAGTTTATCGGCCCACATCATTGTCCGAACACCGCGCTCTGCCAGCCAGTCGTGGATCGTGGTAATATCCCGAACGAAAAGTTCGTGGGGCGGGGTGTTTTTGCACCGCTCGCAAACGCCCACCGAATAAAGCTCATCGTGGCCGATATTGACCACCTTGGGCTGAAATACATCCAGAATTTCTTGCATCATCTCGAAAAGGATCTTATAGGTATCGGGATGGTTGGGGCAATAGGCATCGGGATAGGGATCGTCCTGCCGCTCGGCAAGCTCGGGATGGGCCAAGCAGAAATATTCGCAATGGGAAAGGGTGGGAACTTCGGGATAAACCTCCAAGCCGCGCTCGCGGGCGTAGGCGATAAATTCCTTCACTTCATCTTGCGTTACCACCAGGCAATCGGCGTTGTTGGGATGGTTGGCATCCTTGCGCCAGGGCAGATTGCGATTGATTTGGCGCATGGGATCTTCGGGATCATAGAAGGCATGAACAAACTTTTTCCATGCCTCGTTGATTTCGGGGTGGGTTTTGAATTCCATCGCGCCGCCGATCTCAAAGGAGAGGCAGTTATATTTATAGTATGCCAGCATATCCACCGTCTTTTTGTATTCCTTGATGGAGATGGAGCTGGGGAGCAGGGTGCGGTAGCCGCGGAAGCCGCAGTCGGGGGCATCTTGCAGAACGCCTTGGCAAAGTTCCTTATGGTCCAGCATCTGCTGCAAGGTTACTGCTGCATAGATGCGGGTGCGCAGGGTGGCGCCATAAAGAACAGCGGTATCTTCGCTAATCTCCAAAGCATAGCCTTCCTCCTGCTCGCCGAGTTCATAATCGGCAGGCAAGGCATTGCATACCTTGATGGTTTTGATGGTTCCGTCCTCGGCACCATATGTATCGATCACCTTTTGCAAAACTTCTTTTGCATAGCCTTCCGCTCCTTCGATGACGCAGGATGCGGCAATGGCGCAAGGTGCACCTTTTTTCCAGATTTGCGGTTTGAAAAACATTTCAAAATTCCCCCTCGTTATTTCATATAGAATAAATATAGCATTATTATTCTTTAAAGTCAAGAAAAGACAGGTCTCATAGCGGAAATGGTTCGTTCTCATAGAATCACCAAAAAGAAAAGGCACCCTGTTGGGTGC
>CALGEL010000015.1 GCA_937881855.1 uncultured Clostridia bacterium
GAATTTTTCGATGTTGCAAACGGGAGTGAACACTAAAAAAGGCGCCCATTTCATCGGTTTAGCATAAGGTTAGACTGCTATTTTGCGGTCCAACCTTATGCGTTCGGTTAGCATAGAGATAAATTCTCCGTTCGTTGGCTTTCCCTTGGAACTCTTGACGGTAAAGCCGAAGATCGCGTTGATAACATCGATATCCCCGCGGCCCCAAGCCACTTCGATGGCATGGCGAATGGCACGCTCCACGCGGGAAGCGGTGGTTTTATTCTTTTTGGCGACGGTGGGATAGAGATCCTTGGTAATGGCTTTGAGCATATTGCGGTCATCCAGCGAAAGCAGGATGGAATCGCGGATATAATCATAGCCGCGGATATGGGCGGGAACGCCCACTTCGTGCATCAGCTCTGCCACATAACGCTCCAACTCGAAGCGCCCTTCATCGATGGGCTCCAACCCCGCCTTCTTTTTATCCAGCAATACCTTAAAGCGATCGCGGATAAATTGATAATCCAAAGGCGGCACCAAGAAGAGATCGGCGCCCGCCTGCATCACTCGCTGCGCCATATAATCATTGGGCACCTGAGAGATCACCGCATAGACGGCATCTTCCCGATAATTGACTTCCTTTAATGCTTCCAAAATATCCTGCGCGCTGCGGCCGGGCAAAAAGCTATCCATCAACACAATATCGGGTTGCATCTCGCAAAGCACCCGCACCGCGTCGGCACCGCTTTGGCAGCTGCCCAACACATCAAATCCCAGCGCCGCAAACCGTTCTTTATTCAGCGCCGCCGCTTCTTCGTCTGCTTGCAGCAGCACCATCGTTGTCTTTTCAAACATCTCTTTCATCTATGTATTTCCTCCTCTGTGTGGGGCTTCTGTTTTTCGCCCCTTTTGCTCAAATGATAGCAATTTATTTCCAAAGATGCTGTCGAAAAATGCTCTTTTTCAAAAAAAGAAAAAAATTGTTTCAAAAGGCTTGGGGTGGGAGGAATGCCTTTTGAACGGAAAAACCGCCGCTGCCGCCCGCAGAAGCAATGCGAGGGGCATCCACAATGCGGGGTCTTTCTGTATCATCGAGTACATTATGTGTTCATTATAACCAAGAAGATGGGGATTGTCAATCCCCAATCTTGACATTTGAGCACATTATGTGTATAATCAAGGGGCGAGGTGATTTTATGAAATTTGCCAAAAAACTGCGCCAACTGCGTCAAGAGCAAGGGCTTTCCCAAAGCGCTTTGGCGGAAAAGATTGGCTTATCCAAGAGCAGTATCAATATGTATGAACGGGGGGAGCGGGAGCCGGGCTTTGCCGCGCTTGAAGCCTTTGCCGAAATTTTTTCTACGGATATCAATACCCTTTTGGGCAATGCGCCCCAACCGAAAAAACTCAAAGTATTGGGAGAAATCGCCTGCGGCGAACCCATCTTCACCAACCGAGAAGAGAGTAGCTTCGGCGGTGGGGAGCAGGCGGATTTTTGCCTGCGCGCCAAGGGAGATAGTATGATCGGGGCAAGGATTGCCGATGGCGATTTGGTTTTCATCCGCAGGCAACCGACGGTGGAGAACGGAGAGATTGCGGCGGTGATTATCGACGATACCGCCACCTTAAAGCGGGTCTATTATTACCCTGACGAGCAAAAGATTTTGCTCAATGCCGAAAACCCCCGCTATGCCCCGCTGGTTTATCAAGGAGAAGAATTGGACCATATCCGCATTTTAGGTAAGGCCATCGGCTTTTGCAGTGAGATTTAAAATCTTCGATTTTTATTGACAAATATTAGGATCTATGATACCATTCGCTTATAGATCGGAGGCGCAATATTCATCAGTACCGCTCTTTCAGGGGTAAAGCAAGAGCGTGAAAGGGGATATTGCCGAAGCAATTTTTTTCTTCCCCCTTAGCCAGAGCATTGAAAAAATTGCTGGGTCGGCGCAGAAGATGCGCCGAACTGTCACGATAGTTTATCGTGGAGTGCCGTCTTTTTGAAGGAAATTTCCTGCAAAAGGTTTCGATCTTTTGCAGGTTTTTTTATTTTGTACATTATTTAATAGGAGGAAATCCCCATGCAATTCAAAAAGTTGCTTCCCAAACTGCTGATTGTAATGTTCATCGTTGCTTTCGGCGCCCTTTGCGCAGCCACCGGATCCATCACCGCTCCGGCAGGTACGCTTTGGTCCTTGTTCCCGCCGGTTGTCGCCATCGGCTTGGCGCTCATCACCAAGGAAGTGTATTCTTCCCTGTTTGTGGGCATCCTGATGGGCGGCCTGCTGGCCACCAACTTCAACCCCATCCATACCATCGATTCAATGACCACCACCGGTTTTATCGATGCAGTATCCGGTACCGCAGGCATCTTTGCCTTCTTGGTATTTTTGGGTATCATCGTTGCTCTGCTGAATAAGGCGGGCGGTTCCCGCGCCTTCGGCAACTGGGCTGCAAAGCATGTCAAGACCAAGGTCGGCGCTGCGCTGGCAACCTTTGCATTCGGTGTTTTGATCTTTATCGACGACTATTTCAACTGCCTGACTGTCGGCGCGGTTATGCGCCCTGTCACCGATAAGGCAAAGATCTCCCGCTCCAAGTTGGCTTATTTGATCGATGCTACCGCCGCTCCCATCTGCATGATCGCGCCCATCTCTTCTTGGGCCGCCGCTGTGGCTTCCTACGCGCCCGACGGCGAAGGCATCGGCCTGTTTGTCAAAGCCATTCCCTATAACATTTATTCCTTGATGACCTTCGTTTTCATCATCGCCATCACCTTGATGAAATTCGATTTCGGCCCGATGAAGCTACACGAAATGAACGCCGATAAGGGCGATCTCTTCACCAGCGGCAGACACGAAGGTGAAGCCGAAGAGCTGGAAGAAGGCAACCCCAAGGCCAAGGTCTTTGATCTGATCATCCCCATTATTATTTTGATTGCTATCTGCGTATTTGCGCTGTTCTATGTCGGCCGTTGCATGGGCGAAGAATGGGTCTTTGCATCTGCAAATTATGATGCATCTCTTGGCTTTATCGATGCCTTCTCCAATACCGATGCCACCGTCGGCTTGCCTTGGGGCGGCCTGATCGCATTGGTCATCACCATTATCTATTTCGTTGGCCGCCGCCTGATCTCCTTTAAGGATGCGATGGCTTGCGTACCCAAGGGATTCATCGCGATGGTTCCCGCTATCTTGATTTTGACGATGGCAACCGCCTTGAAAAATATGACCGGTCTGCTGGATTCCGATGCTTTTGTCAACAGTGCTTTGGCTTCCGCCGGCGCTCTGCAAAACTTCCTGCCCGCCATTATCTTCTTGGTGGCTTGCGGCATCTCCTTCTCCACCGGTACTTCTTGGGGTACCTTCGGTATTCTGATCCCCATCGTTCTCTCCATCTTCCCGGTGGGCAGCCCCTTGGGTATCATCGGTATGTCTGCTTGCTTGGCCGGTTCGGTTTGCGGCGACCATTGCTCCCCCATCTCCGATACCACCATCATGAGCTCCGCCGGTGCCCAGTGCAACCACATTAACCATGTTTCCACCCAGCTGCCCTATGCCCTGACTGTTGCGGGCATCTCTTTGGCAGGCTATCTGCTGGCAGGCTTTGTTCAAAACGTATACATCGTTTTGGGCTTCTCCATTGTCCTGACCATCGGTACTCTGTTTGTCATTAAAGCGCTGACCAAGAACAAATAAATAACCAAATGAAAATCCCGCAACCTTTGAAGGTTGCGGGATTTTTTATTCTTCATTCTCTGCTTTCGGCAAGCAGATTACTTCTACAAATTCTACCCGATAAAAATCGGTTTTGGTCACGGTGATCTTCAAACGGTCGTACTCAAAGGTATCCCCCACTTCAGGGACCTTTTCCAATCGTTCCATTACCCAGCCGCCCAGCGAAAGGCTTTCAGCTTGCTCGGCAAGATCAAACTCGAAACGCTCGCAAAAGTCTTGCAGATTGACCGAGCAATCGACAATCCATGTGTCTTCCCCTTGCTGACGATATTCTTCTATCACTTCGTCGTGTTCGTCCCAGATTTCGCCGACCAGTTCTTCCAAAATATCTTC
Organism: uncultured Clostridia bacterium; assembly: GCA_937881855.1. GTDB lineage: Bacteria > Bacillota > Clostridia > Oscillospirales > QAKW01 > QAKW01. The sequence continues at coordinate 4,056 of CALGEL010000015.1, forward strand.
CATCGTCACAATACCAAAGGTGCCGCCGTATTCATCCAAAACGACCGCGACATGGGTCTTATTCTTCTGCAATTCCTGCAAAATATCATTGATCCGTGCGCTCTGCTGAATATAGATGGGCTTACCCATCATTTCTTCCATGCTCTTTTCGGTAATTCCATTTTCGGTATAAAAATCCTTTTGGTGGATAAAACCAACAATATTATCAATGGTATCTTCATAGACCAACAACCGCGAAAATTGGTTTTCATAAAAAAGCTTGGAGATCTCTTTTTTATCCGTATGGAGTTCCACTGCAATGAGATCGGTGCGGTGGGTCAGAATATCCTCCGCCTTACGCTCAGAAAATTCGATGGCGTTTTTCAAAAGATCCCCTTCATCTTCGTCGATGCCGCCCTCCTGCTGCACCTCTTCCACCAGCATCAATAGTTCTTCGGGGCTCATTTTGGTATCTTCTTCCAACTTGAAAAGTTTGGACAGTAGTTTTTTCCAGCCGGAGAAAACCATATTTAAGGGCAGTAACAGCCAAATGAAGAACTGAAGCAACGGTGCAGAAAACATCGCAAATTTTTCGGGGACATCCTTGGCAATGCTCTTGGGGGTGATCTCACCGAAGATCAACACAGCGACGGTGACGACCACGGTGGAAATGGTGGCTCCGTTTTTGGGGGAATAATGCAAAAACAAAACGGTACCCAGCGAAGAAAGCAAAATATTTACGATATTGTTGCCGATCAAAATCGTGGAGATCAGCCGATCATATTTTTCGGCAATCTTCAAGGTTTTTTCGGCGCGCTTATTGCCGTTTTCAGCCAGCATTTTCAGCCGCGTTTTATTCACCGTCGAAAAGGCGGTCTCGGTGGCGGAAAAATACGCCGAGCCGATCAGGCATAACGCCATAAACAAAATGTAGTTCCATAAGGGAAACGGGTCCATAATTCATTTTACTCCTTTAAAAATAAATATGTTTTTTATAATGAAAGAACAAATTTCGGGCGATGGAGCGGAAAAAGAACGCAAAAAAGCATACCTATACCTGTCAACAGATATAAGTATGCTTATCATTTAAAGCAAAGCGGCGGTTATCGTCGCTACTGTCGCTATCCATCGTTTAGAAAAGTTCGTCCTTTCAATTTGATGGCTACACTATACCATAGAAGAAACCGTTTGTCAAGTTTTTGGTTGACAAGTCCAACTCTCGGTGTTAAAGTTTTAAAATAAAGAAGGTGAACTCCCCATGAAAATAATCGATTTTCATACCCATATTTATCCCGATGCCATCGCCGATAAGGCAACCGCCGCCATCCGCAATTTTTATGAATTCGGCGAAGGCGGGCTGCACGGCTCCGCTTCGGTTCTGCTGGAACGGGGCAAGGCGGGCGGCATCGAAGAATTTGTCGTTCTTCCGGTGGCGCTCAATCCCGCTCAGGCGCGAAAAATCAATGAAAACATTTTAAATGAAATTGCCATCCATAAAGAGTTCCACGGCTTTGGAACGGTTCATGCCGCGATGGAAGGTCTGATGGACGAGGTGGAATTTATCCACCGCGCGGGGTTGCACGGTATCAAGCTCCATCCCGACACCCAGCTTTTTAATATCGACGATGAACGGCTTTTGCCAATGTATGATTATATGCAGGGCAAACTGCCCTTGATTACCCATACCGGTGATCCCCGCCACGATTACTCCCACCCCCGCCGCTTAAAGCGGGTGATGGAGCTCTTCCCCAAGTTGGAAGTCATTGCGCCCCATTTCGGCGGTTGGAGTGTTTTTGATGAAGCGGTGGCGCTGCTGGGGCCCAAAAATTGCTGGGTGGATCTTTCCAGCTCCCGCCAAATCATGAGCCAAGAACAATTTATGCATTATATCGATGCCTATGGCGCCGATCGGGTGCTCTTTGGCAGCGATTTTCCCATCTGGGACCCCAAGGAAGAAGCCGACTATTTTATGCAATTACCGCTCAAAGAGAGCGATAAAGAAAAAATTGCCTATAAAAATGCCGAAAAAATATTGAAAAAGGGTTGACATTCGGCATATATTGGTTTAGAATTATTTTTAATTTATAAATGCTATGATGATATTAAGCGTTTGCAACAATGCATCTTCAGAGAGCCGCCGGATGGTGCGAGGCGGTGGGCAGAGCAGGCGCGGTCTCCTATCGGAGCAGGGTTTCCGAAAACCAAGCATATTCGCATTTGCTTGAGTAAGAAACTCCGGGCGGTCCCGTAACAGACCAAGGGCTTGATAGAGCCTGCTGAGTGGCTTTCTTTTGGGAAGCAATGTCGGGTGGTACCGTGGTCAATATTGTTTTTTGATCATCCCGCAAAGAGACTCCTCTCTTTGCGGGATTTTTTAATGTTTATTTCATTCGAAAGGATCTGAAGATATGAAGAAAATTATGATTTCCGATGCAACTTTACGCGCCTGCGCCGAGGCTAAAAACGCTCTTTCCTTCCGGGAAAAGCTAAATATTGCCCAATGGCTGGATGCGGCGGGGGTAGATACCATTGAACTGCCCGCTCTGGTGCAGGAAAAGGAAGATGCGGTCATCTGCCGCACCATCGCCAAAGCAATGAAAAGCGCATCGGTCGCCATCGATTGCGGGGAAAACCCTGCGGCGGCTTGGGATTGCGTCAAGGATACTTTAAATCCCATTCTTCAAATCGTTTTGCCCACTTCAACAGTGCAGATGGAATATACCTATCATTTAAAGGCACCCAAGATGCTGGAAAAATTGGCTGACCTTTGCCAAAAGGCCAAGGCGCTTTGCCCCAATGTTGAATTGGTTGCCAAGGATGCCACCCGCGCCGAAGCGGGCTTTATTGCCGAATGCTGCAAGGTGGCCGCCGCCAGTGGCGCTACCGCCATCACCATCTGCGATGATAGCGGCATCTTCTTCCCCGAAGATTACACCAAATTGATCGGCGAACTGAAATCGGTTTGCGACATTGCCATCTATATCCAACCCAATAATGCGCTCTCGATGGCCGCCGCTTCCGCCATTGCCGCCATTTCCGCAGGCGCCGCCGGCATCAAGACTGCCGCCACCGCCGATTATCTGCGCGCCGATACCTTGGCGGATATCTTCCGCGCCAAAAAGGATGCGCTGGATGCCACCGTCGGCTTAGATCATACCGCCATTCATAACCTGCTGGGCAATATCCTTGCCGATGGCGCACCCGCCGAAAACGCCCCTGCCTTGCAGGAGACCGAAGCGGGCGCGATGCTGGATGAATCCTGCACCTTAGCAGAGATCAGCGCCGCCGCCAAAGAGCTGGGCTATGACCTTTCCGATGAAGATAACGGCAAAATCTATGAAGAATTCAAGCGGGTGATCTCCAAAAAAGAGACCATCGGCGCCAGAGAATTGGAAGCCATCATTGCTTCCGCCGCCATGCAGGTTCCTTCCACCTTCCATGTGGTCAACTATGTGGTCAACAGCGGCAATATCATCACCGCCACCGCCAACCTGACCTTGGAAAAGGATGGCGAACAACGCACCGGTGTCTCCACCGGCGACGGACCCATCGATGCCGCCTTCCATGCCATCGAGCAGATTATCGGCCATCATTATGAGCTGGATGATTTTCAGGTTCAAGCGGTAACCAAAGGCCGCGAAGCAGTGGGCTCCGCCCTGATCCGCCTTCGCGCCAACGGAAAGCTCTATTCCGGCAACGGTGTTTCCACCGATATCATCGGCGCTTGTATCCGCGCCTATGTCAATGCTTTAAATAAAATTGTTTATGAAGGATAAAAGGTTAAAAGGTGACAAGATCAATCCGAATCTGCCTCAAAGCAGGAGATTTCGGTGCTTTTCGCCCATTTTCCCTTGATAGGCGCCGGCCTATCTGCAAAAAAGATGAACAAAAATCCCTCGAAATCTCCTTGCTTTGAGGTCGAAGATTTTAAAAAGAGCGGAGGTTTGGTTCATCAAGGCACAAAACACAGCCAATGCTTTGTGCATTGGCGAGTATTTTAACGAGGAGGAAACAAGACTCCGCCTTTTTAAAACAAGGTTCAGATTGGTCTTGTCACCTTTATATGAAATTAGCTTTTTCAACTAAAAATGTTCCTGCCGAAAGCTATATCCGCCTTTGCAATCTCACCGCGGAATACGGCTTCGACGGATTTGAAATTCATAGCCCCTTGGCGGAGCGGGAAGCCCATGCCGACAGCATCTTGAATTCGGCCATGAGCGCCGCCGCCAAGCGCAAACTGATCAACCGCCATATCGGTGTTTCGGTATTGACCTACCCCGAAGAAATCACCGATCAAACCGAGCCTGAAAGCATCGCAAAATGCGTGAGTTTAGCCGCTCGTGCAGGCGCGGTCGGTGCGGTCATCCGCATCGGTAAGATTGATAACGAAACATTGAAAACCATCTGCGCCCCCGCCATTGCCAAGGCGGAGCAGCGCGGTGTGATGCTGATGATCGAGACGGTTGGTGCCTATGCCGAGACCAAAAAGGTATTGGAAACCATCGGTCTGTTCAGCTCCGCCCATGTGGGCGCTTGCTGGAATATCCGCGCCACCTATTTTGATGCAAGAGAAGATGCCGATACCACCATTCAAAATTTGGGCGCTTATATCAACTATGTCCGCATCGGCGACCGCAAGGGCGAAAAGGATGTTCTCATCGGTGAAGGCGATCTGCCGGTGACGGAATTTATGAACGCTCTGCGCTCTTTGAACTATGAAGGGTATTTGGCGGTGGATTGGAATGAAGAGATCACCGATCCCGATATTGTTCTGACCCATTTTGTCAGCTTCATTTCGGGTAAACTGCCCACCGAGGAAAAGCCGAGAGAGATTTTTTATAATCGGGATAAGAGCGGCACATTTCCTTGGAAAAAATACGAGGTTTTGGATATTACCTTCTCCCAGGTTTTGGACGAGATGGTGGCCCGCTACCCCGACCAATATGCCTTTAAATATACCACCTTGGATTATACCCGCACCTACGCCCAATTCCGCGACGATGTGGATAAAGCGGCGGCGGCTTTGATCTCTTTGGGCGTCAAGCCCGGCCACCATGTATCCATCTGGGCGACCAACATTCCCCAATGGTTCATCACCTTCTGGGCGACGGTCAAGATTGGTGCGGTTTTGGTAACCGTCAACACCGCCTATAAGATCCACGAAGCGGAATATCTTTTCCGCCAATCCGATACCCATACGCTGGTGATGGTGGAAGATAACCGCGATTCCAATTATAAAGCCATTATCGAAGAGCTTTGCCCCGAGCTGAAAAATACCAAGCCGGGCGATCCGCTTTATTCCAAGAACCTGCCCTTTTTGCGCAATGTCATCACTGTCGGCTTTAAGATGGACGGTGCGTTGGAATGGAACGACTTTATGGACCGCTCCGACCGAGTTCCCCAAGAGGAAGTACGCCGCTTGGCAGCGATGGTTAAGCCCGACGACGTCTGCAATATGCAATACACATCGGGTACCACCGGCTTCCCCAAGGGCGTGATGCTGACCCATCGCAATATCGTCAACAACGGTAAGACCATCGGTGATCGCATGGATATTTCCACCGCCGACCGCATGATGATCCAGGTACCGATGTTCCATTGCTTCGGCATGGTCCTTTCCATGACCAACCTGATGACCCATGGCGGCACCATCTGCCCCATGCCCTATTTCTCCCCCAAATCTTCGCTGGCCTGCATCAACGATGAAAAGATCACCTGCTTCAACGGTGTTCCCACCATGTTCATCGCAATGTTTAACCACGAAGACTTTGCCAAGACCGATTTTTCCCATATGCGGACCGGCATTATGGCGGGCGCCAACTGCCCTGCCGACCTGATGCGCCGCGCCGCCGATGAGATGAATATGCGGGAGATTATCAGCGTTTACGGTCAGACCGAGGCATCCCCCGGCTGCACCATGGGCGAAGTGAATGAAGATTTGGATCATCGGGTGGAGACGGTCGGTTCTGCCTTTCCGGGCGTGGAATGCAAGATCATCGATCCCGAGACCGGCGACGAACTGCCCGACGGCGAGAACGGCGAATTTATCGCCCGCGGCTTCAACATTATGAAGGGCTATTATAAGATGCCCAAGGCCACCGCCGAAGCCATCGATGCGGAAGGCTGGCTGCATAGCGGCGATATCGCCTGCCGCACCCCCGACGGCTATTATAAGATCACCGGCCGCTTGAAGGATATGATCATCCGCGGCGGCGAAAACCTTTATCCCCGCGAAATTGAAGAATTTTATCTCACCCATAAGAAAGTCCGCGATGTGCAGGTGGTGGGTGTGCCCGACCAACGCTATGGCGAAGAATGTTGCGCTTGGATCATTCTGCACGAAGGGGAAGAGTCCTCCGAAGAAGAGATGCGTGCCTATGGCGCATCCCATATGGCGATGCATAAGGTCCCCCGCTATTTCATCTTCACCAAGACCTTCCCGATGAACGCCGCCGGCAAGATCCTTAAATACAAGATGAGAGAAGACTCCATCGAGCAATTGGGTTTGAAAAAATAACCAAAACAAAACCATCTCCAAAAATAACGGAGATGGTTTTGTTTATTGTGTATAAAATTATAAATATACATGTATTTTATTGACTTCTTTGCTGAATAGCCATTATAATAAATATAAGGATGAGAATCTTTTTTAGGAGGAAAAAACAATGAAAAAAATCTCCCTTCTTTGCATTTTTTTGTGTTTTTGCCTTTTGCTTTCCGGATGCTCTGAGCAAGCGGCTATTTCCAAGCAAGAGTTCTCCATCGACACCGACACCACAGATCAATGCAGCATCAAACAAATCTCTTTGCATCTTTATCAAAATCAGGTTTTTTACACAAGAGATGAAAATCCTTCCAAAATCTATGCCTTTTCAGCAGAAAAAGAAACCCCCCGGTTACTGCTGGAGCATGGTCATCTTTTAGGGATTTACGGATCAACGCTTTTAGCGCATAACGATACCGCCTATCAAGTTATGTCTTTGGAAAAAGACTCTGAATGGAAAAAAATCCCCTTTGAAGGCAATGCCTTTCCGCACTTTTTGGGTGCGGGAGAAAATCATTTGCTCTTTGGCGGTAAATCTTCCGAAAAAGATGCGCCATCCAATGCATTTTATCTGGATATCATCGATCGCAACAGCCTTTCTGCCAAGCGCATCGAGTTGGCGCAAGAGCCCATCTGGGCTGCTTTGAAAGAAAACACCCTTTACTACACCTATTCCGCATCCAATGTTTTCCGCTTTTGCATGCGGGATTTGGAGCAGAATTCCGAGAAGATCATTTTTGAAGAAAGCAGAGTATATAACTACGTTCACTCCACCGATCGTAAAATTCTGTTCTATGATCGATCGGTTCAGCCTCTGGTCTATGATATGGAAACAGGCCACTATGAGCGATTGGCAATCGATGCCATGCAGAGCTACCATGTCGCAGGAGATCTTTTATTTGGATGGGGTGCCTATTCCGAAAACACTTATGTCTATAATTTAACGACGGGAGAATATCAAACCACCAAGGATTTTGGAATTTCTTCCGAACTTGGACTTATTGAAAACGGATATGTTTCATATCAAGAAGCAAATAAATCCGAATTCCATTTTGATGACCAAACATATCTTATCGATTTTTCGGAAATCCATATCGGAAGAGCCATTGATCAAAAAATTAACGATCAAATCTACGCAGCCATCTCCGAAGATCAATTGACTCTATACGACCGGGATTCCGAGAAGTTCACCCAATATTCTTTCCATGAAAAGCAATAACTGAAATTTTCAAAAAAGTCTTGACAAATGCTTTTTGCGGTGCTAAAATTTCTATAATTTCATATATTAAAAGCGATGACGAAGACGGACTCGGCAAGAGTTTTCAAAGAGAGTCGGGGATGGTGTGATCCCGATAAAAAGCTGCCGAAATTCCCATCACTTCCGAGCTGAAGGTCCGAACAAAGTAGGCGCCTTCCGTGATTGCTGCGTGAACGCATAAGGCTTGATGGAGCTGAAAGTGGCATCCTTTGGGTGCAATTTGAGTGGTACCGCGGGTATTGTAATTTGTTTTTACAGACTCGTCTCAAAGAAATTTGAGACGAGTCTTAATTTTTTGTAAAGGAGAAAAAAGAAAATGGAATCCAACACCTCTATGCTTCGCTTATCGGAGATCGCCGCACGTATTAAGGAGATGCGGGATATTATGGGTTGGTCTGTTGGCGAGATGGCGCAAAAGACCGAAGTATCCCGGGAGCAATATTTGATTTACGAGAATGCGCAAGCGGATATTCCCTTTACCTTTATTCATAAATGCGCTTTGGCGTTCGATTTGGAATTGACCCAGCTTTTGGAGGGTCATTCCGCCCGTCTTTCCGGCTATACCGTTACCCGCAAAGGCCACGGTCAGACTACCGCGCAGGAAGATGGCATCGATATTCGCAACTTGGCGCCGATGTTCCGCGATAAAATTGCCGAGCCTTATTTCGTCAAATACGATTATGATCCCGCTCAGCAGAATAAACCCATCCACCTGACCACCCATAGCGGCCAGGAATTCGACCTGATCCTTTCCGGCTCTTTGAAGGTGCAGGTGGGCGAAAACACCGAAATTCTGACCGAGGGCGACAGCATCTATTATAACTCCTCCACCCCCCACGGCATGATCGCGGTGGACGGTGCGCCCTGCTCTTTCTTGGCGGTGGTTCTGCCCGGCGAAGAGACCAAGGAGACCACTGTTCGCAAGAGCATTGCCACTGCGCGCCGCTCCGAGCAGTTGATCTGCGAAAAGTTTGTTCAGACCCAAGAGGACGAAAAGGGTTGCCTGCAAAAGATCGATTTTATCAACACCGAGAAATTCAACTACGGGTTCGACATTGTGGACGAAATTGCCGACCGCTACCCCGATAAATTGGCGATGCTGCATTTGGATGTGAATAAGACCGAGCGCCGCTTCACCTTTAAGGATATCAAGCGCGCCTCCAACCAATGCGCCAACTATTTTGCATCTTTGGGCATCGGCAAGGGCGATCGTGTTATGCTGGTCTTAAAGCGGCATTATCAATTCTGGTTTGCGATGATCGCTCTGCATAAGCTGGGCGCCATCGCCATCCCCGCCACCAACCAATTAAAAGAGCACGATTTTGAATATCGCTTCAATGCCGCAGGCGTCAAGGCCTTGATCTGCACCTCCGACGGCGATACTTCGGATATCGCCGAGGCTGCCGCCAAGAAATGCGATTGCGTTGAAAAGCTGATCATTGTGGGGCAGCCCAAAGAAGGTTGGCATAATTTCAATACCGAATATTCCCGCTTTTCCGGCAAATTTGAGCGTACCGAAGAAACCCCCGGCGGCAATGAAATCGCCCTGATGTTCTTCACCTCCGGCACCACCGGCAACCCCAAGATGGCGGCCCATAGCCATACCTACGGTCTTGGCCATTTTGTTACCGCCAAATATTGGCATTGCTGCGAGCGGGACGGTCTGCATCTGACCATCTCCGACACCGGCTGGGGTAAATCCCTTTGGGGCAAGCTCTATGGCCAATGGCTCTGCGAAGGGGCAGTCTTTGTCTATGATTTCGATCGGTTTGATGCCGATGAGATCCTGCCGATGTTCGCTCAATACAATATCACCACCTTCTGCGCTCCCCCCACTATGCTGCGTCTTTTGGTCAAGGGCGATCTTTCCAAATATGATCTCTCTTCCATCCACCATATGACTACTGCGGGCGAAGCGCTGAACCCCGAAGTATTTAAGCAATTTTTGGATGCCACCGGCCTTGAAATTATGGAAGGCTTTGGTCAGACTGAGACCACCCTTGCCATCGGCAATCTTTATGGCACCACCCCCAAGATCGGCTCGATGGGTAAGGCTTCGCCCCAATTCGATGTGGATATCGTCGATCTGGACGGGAACCCTGTCCCCGATGGTGAGACCGGCGAAATTGTCATCCACACCGATAAGAGCATTCCCTGCGGCTTATTCCGTCAATACTACCGCGATCAAGAAAAGACCGAAGCCGCCTGGCACGACGGACTTTTCCACACCGGCGATACCGCTTGGCGGGATGAGGACGGCTATTTCTGGTATGTCAGCCGCATCGACGATGTCATCAAATCTTCCGGCTACCGCATCGGACCCTTTGAGATCGAAAGCGTCATCATGGAGTTGCCCTATGTTCTGGAATGCGGTGTTTCCGCCGCGCCCGATGAAATCCGCGGTCAAGTGGTCAAGGCCAGCATCGTTCTGACCCCCGGTACCGAAGGCACCGAGGAACTCAAAAAAGAGATCCAGAACTATGTTAAGACCCATACCGCGCCTTATAAGTATCCCCGTGTGGTCGTCTTTAAGGACGAACTGCCCAAGACCATCAGCGGTAAGATCCAAAGAAACAAGTTATAATAATTATTATATATAAATAATATTGACAAAATTATTTAAGATATGGTATAATTCTTTCATTATCGATTGAAAAGCGTTGACGAAGAAGGGTATCAACCAATCCTTTCCAAACAAGAGATGCGGCGGTCGGTGCGAGCCGCAACGGAAAGACCTTGATATTTGTAGCTTCCGAGCTGAAAGGAAGAAAAGAACCTTGCGTTCCGAGTAGAACCTTTCCGTATTGCTGCGTAAAAGCATAAGGCTTAATGGAGCCGAGAGTGGCATCCTTTGGATGCAATTTGAGTGGTACCGCGGGATATGATTTTAAAATTATAGCTCGTCTCAAAGAAATCATATCTTTGAGGCGGGCTATTTTTTCAATTTTTCTAAAATCCTCCTCAAAAGAACAAAGGAGAATGTTTTTTCTATGAAAGCAACAGGACTTGAATTTAAAATTCAGGAAATGGCGCAGCGTATCAAAACGCTGCGGGAGATTATCGATCTCTCCCCTGCCGAAATGGCGCAAAAAACCGGCGTTAGCGAAGCGGAATACCTGCGCTGCGAAGCAGGCGAGCAGGATCTGAACTTTGCCTTCCTTTATCGCTGCGCGCTGGCTTTGAACGTGGACGTTACCGACATTATCGAAGGTACCAGCCCCCGTCTTGCCGGCTATACCGTTACCCGCAAGGGCGAAGGGCAGGAAATTCAAAAGGCGCACGGAATGACCTATTATAATCTGGCTTCCGCCTTTAAGAATAGAATTGCCGAACCCCTCTATGTTGTTTCGGACTATTCCGAAAATGCGGAAAATGCCGAGATTGAACTGACCACCCACGAAGGGCAGGAATGTGATATCGTCGTCAAGGGCGCCTTGAAGGTGCAGGTGGGCGACCATATCGAAGTTTTGCACGAAGGGGATAGCATCTACTACGATTCTTCCGTTCCCCACGGTATGATCGCGGTGGAGAATCAAGACTGTATTTTCTATGCCATTGTTCTCAACCCTGCCAGCGAGCCGATTGCCAAGCTGGTCCACGCAGGGCAGGTGCGAGATTTTGTCGCCGCGCCCAAAAAGAAGGAAGATGCGCGCAAATGGGTCTGGCAGGATTTTGTTCGGTTGGATGAAGATGCCGACGGTTCTCTCAAAGCCATCTCCTTCAAGAATGAAGATAAATTCAACTTTGCCTTCGATGTCATCGATCGGATGGGCAGAACCCAGCCCGAAAAGGTGGCAATGCTGCATATCGGCAAGGATGGTACCGAGCGCCGCTTCACCTTCAAGGAAATGAAGGACGCTTCTTCCCAGACCGCCAACTACTTTAAGTCCTTGGGTATTCAAAAGGGTGATAAGGTCCTGCTGGTCTTAAAGCGCCATTATCAGTTCTGGTTTACCATGCTGGCGCTGCATAAGCTGGGCGCCATCGCCATCCCCGCCACCAACCAATTAAAAGAACACGATTTGGAATATCGCATCAATAAAGCAGGCGTCAAGATGGTGGTCTGCACCGCCGACGATAACGTCGCCGTCGAAGTCGATAAGGCCGCCGCCCATTGCCCCACCTTAGAGCATAAGCTGATGGTCAACGGTGCCCGCGAAGGCTGGCGTTCCTTTGATGATGAATATAGCTTCTATACCCGCAAGTTCGTGCGGACCGAAGATGCACCCTGCGGCGACGATCCGATGCTGATGTATTTCACATCAGGTACCACCGGCAATCCCAAGATTGCAATGCATAGCTATAAATACCCCTTGGGGCATATCATTACCGCTAAATATTGGCATTGCGTCAATCCCGACGGTCTGCATCTGACCATCTCCGATACCGGCTGGGCGAAAGCCGCTTGGGGTAAGATTTATGGTCAATGGCTGTGTGAAGCAGGCTTATTCGTTTATGACTTTGATCGGTTTGATGCCGATGAAATTATGCCGATGTTTGCCAAGCACAATATCACCACCTTCTGCGCTCCCCCCACCATGCTGCGGATGATGATCAAGCAGGATCTTTCCAAATACGATCTTTCTTCCATCGAGCATATGACCACTGCGGGTGAAGCGCTCAACCCCGAAGTGTTCCGCCAATTCGAGAACGCAACAGGCCTGCAAATTATGGAGGGCTTCGGTCAGACCGAAACCACCGTTGCGCTGGCGAATTTGGCCGGCACCAAAGCCCGTTTGGGCTCGATGGGTAAGCCGGTTCCCCTTTATGATATCCACCTGCTGGATGCCGATGGCAAAGATGTTCCTGTCGGTGAAGTGGGCGAGATTTGTATCAATGTCGCAAACGGCGCGCCCTGCGGCTTATTCAAGGGCTACTATAAGGACGAAGAAAAGACCGCCGAATGCTGGCACGATGGCTTCTATCACACCGGCGACACCGCCTGGAAAGATGAAGACGGCTATTTCTGGTATGTCGGTCGGGTGGACGATGTTATTAAGTCTTCGGGCTACCGCATCGGACCCTTCGAGATCGAAAATGTTATTATGGAGCTGCCCTATGTTCTGGAATGCGGCGTTTCCGCCGAGCCGGACGAAGTTCGCGGGCAGGTGGTCAAGGCCAGCATCGTTCTGGTCCAAGGCACCGAGCCCACCGATGCGCTGAAAAAAGAAATTCAAGACTATGTCAAGCAGCGCACCGCGCCTTATAAATATCCCCGCATCGTCGTCTTCCGCGAGTCTTTGCCCAAGACGGTCAGCGGCAAGATTCAACGCAATAAACTGTAATCCACATTGTGAAAGGAGAATTTACAATGAAATACAATATCAAAGTTACTTTAACTCAAAGCCCCAAGGAAAAGCCCCAAGACGAATCCAAGCTGGGCTTTGGCAAAATCTTTACCGACCATATGTTCCTGATGGACTATAATGTGGAGACCGGCTGGACCGATGCCCGCATCGTTCCCTTTGGGCCCCTGCCCATCCACCCCGCTTCCACTGTTCTGCACTATGGCGCGGAAGTATTTGAAGGAATGAAGGCCTATCGCACCGCCGACGGTGCCATTCAACTGTTCCGCCCGATGGAAAATGTCCGCCGCTTGAATCAAAGCTCCGAGCGTCTTTGCCTGCCCTTGCTTGACGAAGAAGGTTGCTTGGATATCATCAAAACTTTGGTGGAATTGGAAAAGGATTGGGTTCCCCATTCCGAAGGAACTTCACTTTATATCCGCCCCTATCTCTTTGGTAACGACCCCCATCTGGGCGTCCATGCGGTGAAGAATGCCACCTTCGCCATTATTTGCAGCCCGGTCGGCGCTTATTATGCCGAAGGCTTGAACCCTGTTAAGATCGCCATTGAGTCGGAAGATGTCCGCGCGGTACGCGGCGGCACCGGCTATGCCAAGTGCGGCGGCAACTATGCCGCTTCCCTGCGGGCAGGCGAGCGCGCCGAGCGCAATGGTTATACTCAGGTTCTTTGGCTGGACGGCGTAGAGCGTAAGTATATCGAAGAAGTCGGCGCGATGAACGTTATGTTTAAAATCAACGGCAAGATCATCACTCCCGCTCTCACCGGCTCGGTTCTGCCCGGCATCACCCGCAAATCCTGCGTGGAACTGCTGAAAGATTGGGGCTATGAAGTGGAAGAGCGTCTGTTCAGCGTAGACGAGCTGTTTGCCGCTGTGGAAAATGGCGAGCTGGAAGAAGCTTGGGGTACCGGCACTGCGGCTGTCGTCTCCCCCATCGGCAACCTGTTCTATAAAGGCAAGGAATACACTGTTTCCGATAATAAGATCGGCGAACTGACTCAAAAGCTCTATGATAACCTGACCGGTATTCAATGGGGCAAAAAGGATGATACTCATGGCTGGATCGAACCTGTCTGCTAAACGAGTTTATTTGTTGGCGGGCCATTACGGTAGCGGCAAGACCAATATTGCGGTCAATTTGGCATTGAAACTGAAAGCGGAAGGGCATCAAGTTCGGATCGCGGATCTGGACATTGTCAACCCCTATTTCCGCACCAAGGATAGCGCCGATGCGCTGGAACAGGCGGGGATCCCCTTGATTTCCCCCGCCTTTGCCAATACCAATGTGGATCTGCCCGCGTTGCCTGCGGAAGTCTATGGCCTGATGCAGCAAAAGGAGTCCATCGCCATTATGGATATCGGGGGCGACGATCGAGGCGCTTATGCGCTGGGTCGGTATGCGCCTTCCATCTTGGAAGAAGGGGACTATGAAATGTGCTTTGTCGCCAATTTCTACCGCCCCCTGACCCCCACCCCGCAGGATGCGTTGGAAATTATGCGGGAGATCGAGCAGGCGGCAGGCATCCCCTTTACCGCCATCATCCATAATTCCAATTTAGGCAATGCCACCGATGCCAATGCGGTGGAGGCCTGCTTTGAAAAAGCAAATGAATTGGCTTCCCTTTCGGGTCTGCCGATTTTATATACAGCGGCAAGAGCCGATCTCTGCGCGGATATCCACGCGGAAAATCTTCTGCCCTTGACGTTGCAAGAGAAGTATTATGAATAAAGGAGTAACGAACTATGGCAAAGGTTACATTCAATGAAGATCTTTGCAAGGGTTGCGGACTTTGCGTCGACGCTTGCCCCAAAAAGATCCTCGCTATTGCGAAAGACAAAATCAATGCGAAAGGACATTCCCCTGCGGTGATCACCGATCAGGAAAAATGCATCGCTTGCGCCTTCTGCGCAACTATGTGTCCCGATTGTGTCATCACTGTGGAGAAATGAGGTAAAAAACATGGCAGAAAAAGTACTTATGAAGGGTAACGAAGCCATCGCTGAGGCCGCCATCAAGGCCGGCTGCCGCCATTACTTCGGCTATCCCATCACCCCCCAAACCGAAATCGCCGCCTATATGGCAAAGCGGATGCCCAAAATCGACGGTGTATTTCTTCAAGCTGAAAGCGAAGTATCCGCCATCAATATGGTCTACGGTGTGGCCGGTGCAGGTTTCCGTGTTATGACCTCTTCTTCCTCCCCCGGTATTTCCTTGAAACAGGAAGGTATTTCCTATATCGCAGGCGCCGATCTGCCCGCGTTGATCGTCAACGTTCAGCGTGGTGGCCCCGGCTTGGGCGGTATTCAACCTTCCCAATCGGATTATTTCCAAGCCACCAAGGGCGGCGGTCATGGAGATTATCACCTGATCGTTCTGGCTCCCGCTTCTGTTCAGGAAATGGCAGACCTTACCATCAAGGCTTTTGATCTTGCCGATAAATATCGTATGCCCACCATGTTGTTGGCCGATGGTACTATGGGTCAGATGATGGAGCCGGTGGAATTGCCCGATATTCCGCCCGTAGAGGTAGAAAAACCTTGGGCGGTGCGTGGTACCGAAGGCAAGCGTACCCACAACATTATCAATTCCCTTTCTCTGGACCCCGAACTTTTGGAAAAATCCAACTTCGAGCGGTTTGAACGGTATGCCCAGATCGAAGAAAACGAATGTATGAGCGAATCCTTTATGATGGAAGATGCGGAATACTGCGTCGTCGCTTTCGGTATTGCCGCCCGCGTTGCAAAGAATGCGGTGGTTGCCGCCCGCAAGAACGGCATCAAGGTCGGTTTGATCCGCCCCATCACCCTTTGGCCCTTCCCCAAGAAGGTGATGAATGAAGCGGCAGACCAAGTCAAGGGCTTCATCTCTGTTGAACTTTCGATGGGTCAGATGATCGAAGATGTCAAGCTGGCTACCGCTTGCAAAAAGCCGGTAGAGCTTTGCTGCCGCTCCGGCGGTATGATTCCTTCGCCCGAGCAGGTGCTGGAATCGATTGAAAAACTTGCAAAGGAGAATCAATAATGGTTGTATTTGAAAAACCCAAGGCATTGACCGATGCACCCCTCCATTATTGCCCCGGCTGCACCCACGGTATCATCCACCGCTTGGTAGCAGAGGCTCTGGACGAACTGGGTGTGACAGGCAAAACCGTCGGCGTTGCGCCGGTCGGTTGCGCGGTTATGGCTTATAATTATTTTGCATGCGATATGGTGGAAGCAGCCCACGGACGCGCTCCTGCGGTTGCTACCGGCTTAAAGCGTTGCATGCCCGAAAATGTCATCTTTACTTATCAAGGCGATGGTGACTTGGCTTCCATCGGTATGGCAGAGACTGTCCACTCCGCCACCCGCAATGAGAACATCACCATCATCTTCGTCAACAATGCCATCTATGGTATGACCGGCGGTCAGATGGCGCCCACTTCTCTGCCCGGTCAGGTCACCCAGACCTCGCCCTATGGCAGAGATGTCAACATCGCAGGCTATCCTGTTCGGGTCAGCGAAATGCTGGCTACCTTGGAAGGTCCCGAATATATCGAGCGTGTGGCAGTCAATAGCGTCAAGAATGTCAAAGCCGCTAAAAAGGCAATTAAAAAGGCATTCCAAAATCAGATCGAGGGCAAAGGCTTCTCGATGATCGAAGTGGTCTCTACCTGCCCCACCAACTGGGGTATGACTCCCACCAATGCGCTCAAATGGCTGGAAGAAAATATGCTGCCCTACTACCCCTTGGGTGTGTATAAGGACAGAAGCGCTGCAAAGAAGGAGGAAGAATAATTATGACTACTCAACTTCTGATCGCAGGCTTTGGCGGCCAGGGCGTGCTCTTTGCCGGCAAATTCATTGCCTATAAAGGCTTGATGGAAGAAAAGGAAGTCAGCTGGCTGCCTTCCTATGGCCCCGAAATGCGCGGCGGTACCGCCAATTGCAGCATCATCCTGAGCGATGAGCCGGTGGGCTCCCCCATCGTCTCCACCCCCGATGTTCTGATCGCAATGAACCTGCCTTCTTTGGATAAGTATGAAGATGCCACCGCTTCCGGCGGCACCATCATCATCGATTCCACCCTGATCGGCAGAAAGGTCGAGCGCGCCGACGTCAAGGCCTTCTATATCCCCGCCACCAAGATGGCAAACGATGCAGGCATCCCCACCCTTGCCAATATGATTATGATGGGCAAGATGATTAAAGAGACCGGCATTGTTCAGTTCGACGATGTCATCGACACCTTGAAAAAGGTCGTCTCCGCCAAGCGCGCCAATCTTTTGGATGCAAATATTAAGGCTCTCGAAGCCGGCTACAACTACGCAGAGTAAAAACCTGCCACAATATTTTTGACAATCACGCTTAAATCAATCTTGTAATATCCGACCGTAAAACATACGGTCGGATATTTTATTTCACCGCTGAAATCGTTCTGTTATTTTTTAGAAATATTTTTGTCAAATTCTAACACTCTGTAATTCTTTTTTTGTGAATCCACACTAATTCCATTTATTCCTTTTTGTGCAGCCCTACAATAATTTATAACTTTCTTTTTCCACATTTACTTTGTTATTGAAATATGATATTATATTTATAGAAGAATATTCAAAATAAATTAAGGGGGTGATACCAATGGGCTGCGAAGAAAGTATAGTAATAAAGTTATCAGCTAAAATAAAAAGAGTTTGAGTTTTAAAGACCACAAAAAGCATTTTAGACTGACAAGATACTTACGCCACATTTGTGGCTTTGATTCCAAACTCAAAGATTTAACATAAGTTTGGAGGTATATACTTATGAAAAAAAGATTAGTGTCTATTCTCACCATAGTAACATTGTTGATTTGCTCTATAAGCGCTTCCGCTCAACAAACAAACGAAGTCGATGAGTACTTACTTGACGCTGGATTTCCTCAGTCCATAGTCGAAACCATGTCTGAAACAAAGAAAGATTATATATATGAAATAACACATAATAAAGAAGATATCGCTTTTTGTAGTTATGAGGAAAAACAATTTAATATAAACGAAGAGGGCCTTCTATCTGAAATCAGTACAACACCTCGAGGTGGACAAATAAGTCCTTCAGATTTGACGGTGGATGTCATTGGCATTGTGTCAAACACCTCAGAAGGCATAGAGTATTCCGTTTTTCCAAGTTTTGTATGGAATGTAGTTAAGAAAGTGAAAAATGATTCTTTTTCTATGTCAATGTATTCGGGATGGGAAGCAGTTCCAGGAGCAAGAAATCTAAGACTATATTTTATAAATGCCTATGGAAATTCCACTTATACAGACCTAAATCCAACTCAATCCAATAGTTCTGGCTATACATTCAAAGTTCCTAGCAGCACTGGTGCAGTTCAAGGCTTATATGAGGGACATGGGTATTATGATTTAATCAAAAAAGCTTCTAATCCTACCCCCGCAATTTCCCTTCACTATACCCATGATGCTTCTCCAAGTATGACGGTCTCCTATGGCATAAATCTTGGGGTTGGAAGCATTTCCGTTTCAAGCAATTCCAGTTATCTGTATACTTTTTCTGACAATTTCAATGTGGAAGGACTATATTAATATTATGAAAAAAATCCATCGTTGTCTTTTATCAATTTTTTTAATATTACTCGGTATTTATCTCCTCAATTTGCAAACACACTATGAGTTGCCATTGATTTTTTCATATATCGAAGTAGCATTACCCATAGCTGCAATCCTTGTCCTTATTCCGAATTTTTTCGATAAAAACAATTAGTTCCAAAAATTATCAAATAAAAAATCCGCCTCGGTTGAGGCGGATTTTTATTTGCTTCAATTCAATATTCTTTGATTAATAATTTCGATATGCTTTTTCTTCTAAGTATTGATCCACAAGGGTTTGAATTCCCTTCATATCCTTTTCGGAAGCAAAAATTTCAGGGAAGTTTGTTGTGGCATTTTTCTTGGTATAATAGTTCTCGACAAACTCTGTGAAACTAAAATCCTTATTTATGGATGTATTATTGCAGAACGAATAATCCTGCCCGACAGCCGATTCACCTGTAATGGCGCAATAGGTCATCAGCGTTGTGATATAACCAGAAAGAACGCTGGGGTGGAATCCGTCTCCGATGACAAAGGAGTTTTTATTATAGACTTGAGTAGCGCCGGGAACTTTCACCTTACCGTTCATTATGTCAACAACGACTGCGCCCCAGTCCACAATGATAACACCTTTCTTCTCAAGGTCTTTAAGGTAGTAGCGCCAGTTACAATCGTCCATATGGGTCGTATGCTGAGCAAGATAGACAAACTTTGTGTCGGGGTTGGATACTTTGAAAAAACTCATGATCTGGTCGATCGTTGCCACAAAGTTCGGCAAATCCGATCTGTTGCCGTCTTGCATAACAACGTAATCATAATTTCTGTCCAGAAGATATGATTCATGGTTCTCACCGTCGCAACCTTTATTTGAGTTGCAGGGATTGAACATAGAGGTAAGATAGTGCCCGCCAAAGGTCCAGTTTGTAACCTCAACTTCCGCACCGTTTGCTTTGCAAAGCTGATAAAAGTATCCTTTGTCGTCCATACGCTGTGCCTGCGTCAACATCGTAACACTTTTTCCCAAAACGGTTCTTCCGTAGTAGGTATGGGAATTTCCCATAAATATTATTTTCTTTCCGTCAAGAATATTTTCTTTTTCTTCTTCGCCATCATCCGTTTCAGCGTCGTCTTGGGGCTCTTGGGGTTCAGGGTCGTTCTCGGTGTCCGATTCGGGATCGGTCGGAGTCGACTCCTTATCGTTCTCAGGCTGATTGGTATCGTCTTCGTTCTTTTCGTCTGGTACCTCTTCTTTATCGTCGCCACCATCATCCTTTTGGGTGTCGTTTTGAGGTTTTTGGGGGATGTTTTCGGGATCGGTGTCGGTGTCGGTGTCGGTCGGAGCAGATTCGATAAAGCTATCAGGCTGAGCGGCACCAACATCGTCCGCCCCTTGATTGGCACAACCTGCAAGCAAACTTACCGACAGTGCAATGACCATTAACAGAAGCACAAACTTTTTCATTTTATATTCCTCCTATAATAACTTATAACACTATTATAGTGCTATCCCACACTTTTGTAAACAATTTTTATATAAATTTGCAAAAAACCGCCTCATATGAGGCGGTTTTTTATTTGATTTTTAATAATTTCGATAACCTTTTTCGTTTAGGTATTTTTCCACAAGGGTTTGAATCCCCTTCATATCACTTTGGGATGCAAAAACTTCAGGGAAGTTTGTTTTAGCATTGTTATAAGTATAATATTTGCCGATAAACTCTGAAAAACTAAATGCACTATTTATCTCTGAATCATTGCAGAAAGAATAGTCCTGCCCGACTGCCGAATCCCCCGTAATGGCGCAATAGGTCATCAGCGTTGTAATATACCCTGTCAGCATATTGGGATGATATCCGTCTTTTGCGCTCTTGCTAATGATAAAGGTGTTTTTATTATAGGTTTGAGCCGCGCCGGGAACTTTCACCTTGCCGTTCATGATATCAACAATCACTGCGCCCCAGTCCACGATGATAACACCTTTATTCTCAAGTTCTTTGATCTCGGAGCGCCATTTGAAATTATCAATATGGGCCAGATGCTGAATAAGAAAGACAAATTTTGTATCGGGGTTGGCTTGCTTGAATAAATTCATAACCGCTTCGGTTTTTGCAATAAAGTCGGTCATATTTGCCGCTGTGCTGCCTTGTTGCATAATGACGTAATCATAATTTCGGTCCACAAGATATTCTTTATGGTCCACGCCGTCGCAACCGCGATCTGCCGCGCAGGTTTCAAACAAAGAGGCAAAATCGTGCCCGCCAAAGGTCCAGTTTGTGACCGAAACATCCGCTCCGTTTGCTTTGCAAAGCTGATAAAAGAATCCTTTGTCGTTATTACGCGGTTGTTGGGTCAAAACCGACTGCTTTTTTTCCAAAACGGTCTTTCCGTAATAGGTATGGGAATTTCCGATAAATATTACCTTTTTTCCGTCAAGTACATGTTTTTCTCCGCCTTCATCCGTTTCGGGGTCGTCTTGGGGCTGTTGGGGTTCGGTTTCAGGGTCGGTCGGAGTTGAATCAGTATCGCTCTCGGGCTGATCGGTATTGCTTTCGCCCTTTTCGTCCGGCACCTCTTCTTTATCGTCGTCACCGTCGTCCTTTTCGGTGTCGTTTTGGGGTTTTTGGGTTTCCGGTTCGGGATCGGTGTCGGTCGGAGCCGATTCAATAATGCTATCGGGCAGAGCGGTATCAATATCATCTGCTCCTTGATTTGCACACCCTGCAAGGCAACTGACCGACAGCACAACGACCATTAACAAAAGCATAATCTTTTTCATTTTATATTCCCCCTATAATAACTTATACCCCCATTATAGTGTCACCCCACACATTTGTAAACAATATTGTAAAATGTCGTTGCACCATTTTTAAAAGTATGTTAAAATTGAAAAAAAGGAGGGATTTTTATGGAATTATTGCAGCTCAAATACTTTTGGGAAAGTTCCAAAAATGAAAGCTTTGCAAAAACCGCAGAAAAATTTATGGTACCGGCATCCTCGGTCTCCGCATCCATAAAACGCCTTGAAAAAGAGTTGGGTTGTACTCTGTTTGACAGGAACAAGAATTATATTATATTAAACGAAAACGGAAAACGTTTTCAAAAAACAATCAGCGCCATATTCAATGAATTGGATCAAGCAATTTTTGATCTTTCCGCAATGAAAAGCGATGATGCGGAAATAAAAATACTTGTTCGTTCGACGAGAAATAAGATTATAAGTGAGATTATCAATTTCAATAAAAAGTTTCCGACTGTTAAATTTAAAACTTCGTTCGCTTTGTCTGATGGCGATTATGAAGATTACGACATCATTGTCGATGAAGAACACGAACGGTATGCCGACTACGAACGATTTGAATTGTGCAGTTACCGCGTCGGCATCAAAGCCGCATTGGATAACCCTTTATGCAACAGACAACTCCGGTTGAGCCAACTGAGAAATCAACATTTTATTACCATGGGTGAAGATTCAAATCTGCACCGCATTCTCGTCAAAGCGTGTAAAAAGGCGGGGTTTACTCCAAACATTATCATTCAAACAAATGATATTTCCTGTTACAGAAAGTGCATCGAAGCGGGTATGGGGCTTGCGCCGTCTCGCCAATATTTTAATGATGCAGGCCCCAACCCAACAGCCGCAACATTGCAGATCGCAGATTTCAACGAACGCCAGACGGTCTATGTTTATTATTCCAAACGGCTGAAAGACGGAAATGTAAAAAGCTTTATAAATTTCATAAAGAATAATTGATGAAAAAATCCGCCCAAGTGGGCGGATTTTTATTTAATGATATTCTTGATCCAAACACCTTTTTTGACCAAGATAAAACCGATGATACATTTAATGAGTGCCGAGAATTGAATGATGGCGAAAAGCCAAAGTACCGAAAGATCGGTATATCGGATCAGCAACATCAAGGTGGGAACATTGACCGACCAAACAAATGCGCTATCGAAAAGAAAGGTGATGAGCGTTTTTCCGCCCGAACGCATGGTGAAATAGGTGGCATGAGCAAAGGCATCGATAGGCATTGCCAAGGCGCTGATTTGCATCAAGCGGGTCGCCATATGGCGAATTTCGGGGGTGGTATTATAAGCCAGCGGGATCCATTCGGCGCAGATGCCAAACAGCACCGCCATCACCGAACTGATCAACACCGAGCTGGCAATCAGCTTATAGCTGCATTCCTTGGCTTGCCGCTCCTTGCCTGCGCCCAAAAGCTGGCCCAAGATAATTCCGTTTGCCACGCCCACCGCCATAAAAGCGATGGCAAAGACATTCCAGAAGGTCTGGGAGATATTGTTTGCCGCCACCACATTCAGCCCGCGTTCCGAATAGCCTTGGTTGAGCATCGCAATGCCTGCTGACCATAATCCTTCGTTCAGCATCAGCGGTAACGCTTTTATCGTTATCCTTTTAACCAGATCCCAAGGGACATACAAACTGCGATAGGCACCGATAATGAAGGGGTTTTCTTTCGCCTTCAAGCGGGTCCAAACAACAACGATCGCCAACTCCACAAATCTTGAAAGCACTGTGGCAATCGCTGCGCCTTTGACGCCCAAAGTCGGTGCGCCAAACTTACCGAAGATCAAAATATAGTTGCCTGCCAAATTGACCAACACCGCAATCATTCCTGCCACCATCGGCAGCATCGGCTTGCCCATTTCCCGAAGGGTGCTGCAATAGCATTGGGCGATGGCATAAGGGATCAACCCAATCAGCATAATGCGGATATATTTCCCTGCGTATGCCAGCGAAGCGGCGGCAGCGGCGGGATCGCCTTCGCCCCGCAGATACAATGAGATTAGCCCATTACCCGCCAGCAAAAAGACACCGATGCCCAAAATGGTCAGCAAAATACTGAAAATGAGCTTATAGCGGAAGGTCTGGCGAACACCGTTATGGTCTCCGTTGCCGAAAAACTGCGCCGAGAAAATGCCTGCGCCCGATACTGCACCGAAGATGCAAAGGTTAAAGACAAAGATCAGCTGGTTGCTGATTGCCACACCGGTCATCTCTGCGGTGCCGATCCGCCCGATCATAATGTTATCCAGCATATTGACAAAGTTTGTAATGCCGTTTTGAATCATAATGGGCAAGGCCAAGGCGATCAGCGTTTTATAGAATTTTTTATCACCGAATAATTTAGAAATCAAATACTACTCTTCCTTCTTCTAATTTTAGCCGCGCCTCAAAGGGCTTGCCGTTCTTGGAAATAAATCCCGCCAGCTTGCGGGTTTTCCCTTGCTGCAAGAGTTCTCTTGCCGCACCAATGGGGATGACCCGCTTGCAGATCGACCCGCTGATGCGGAACTTACAACCTTCTTTATAAGATAAGCAACCGTAACCGTACCGCCCCTTGACCACCTTGCCGCCGCAAAGGGGGCAGGTTCCGACTTCGTCGCCGTAGAGACCGGTCTCGGTATCATCTTCGGGGGCTTGCTCCTTCTTTTGGAAGACCGAAGCGATCTCTTCCTTGGCGATCGCCACACTCTCATCAATCTTCATCTCGCCGCGGAACACCTTTTTTAAGGCTTGACCCAGCGCGCTGGTCTTATATTTATCCATCGCGATGCCCAT
Source organism: uncultured Clostridia bacterium (assembly GCA_937881855.1). Lineage (GTDB taxonomy): Bacteria > Bacillota > Clostridia > Oscillospirales > QAKW01 > QAKW01. The sequence continues at coordinate 28,293 of CALGEL010000015.1, forward strand.
ATGCTCCAACTCTTCGATGAGATAAGCCCCACCGGGCAGGAGATAATAGGTATCCTTTTTAAGAGCGATATATTGGCTTTTGATGGCGTTGCCGATGATACCGGTGCGGGTGGCTTCTGTTCCCAGTTCCAAGCCTTCAAACATTGCCCGATATTCTTCCCGATCATCCGCATCCTCCGCCGCGCTCTTTTCTTCGCGGAAGGGGTTTTTTAAATAATTGTTCAAGGTCTCGATGGTATAATGGCGGGGCGGAGAGGTCTCCTTCTCCTTGGGGGCAAAGGCGGTTTCCACCTGATCGCCCACTTCCAAGGGCGGCAGGAGTTTATTTTTCTGCCCGCCGTCATCGTATTTGGTCCAGCCCGCCTGCAAGATCATCGTTCCTTTCAGGCGAAACTCTTCGATATCTCCCACCTTGATGACCATCTCCGCCTTTTCTGCCAAGCAATCTTCGGCGCAAAAGACCGCCACAAACCGACGCAGAATGGTCTGATACACCAGCTTTTGCCGTTCGGTCAGATTTTCGGGTTTGGGGATTTTATAGGTCGGGGTCAAGGCGGAGTGGGATTCAATCTTGCTATCGTCGAAGATGGTCTTTCCATCCCGAAACTTCACCTGATAGCCCACATTTCTGACCTGCTCTAAAATCTTTTTGATCTTGCCCTTTTCCTGCTCCGCCAAATATTCGGAGTTGGTTCTGGGGTAGGTGATATAGCCCGCTTCATAAAGCTCCTGCGTCAGTTTCAGGCTCTCTTCCATCGGCATTTTGAATTTCTTGCCCAACACATTCTGCAATTTGGACAGGGAATACAGCTTGCCCGGTTGCAGGGTGGTTTTCTTCTTTTTCTTATCGACCACCACCGCTTTTGCGGCATTGAGCCGATCGGCGTAGTCCTGCGCCTTTTTCAGACTGTTTTTATCAAATTTCTCTTTGCTGGTCAGCTCGATGGCTTCCCCTTTGGTCTCGGCGTTGCTGGATACCGCATAATAGATTTCGGGGGTGAATTGCTCGATCGCCTTATCCCGATCATAGATCGCCTTGACAATGGGAACAATTACCCGCCCCACCCGCAAAAGAACGCCACTCTTCAAGGTGGCATAGCGGGTCAGATTGACCCCATACAGCCAATCCATATAGGTGCGGGCAAAGCCTTCATCGGCAAGGTTTTGGTACTCCGATTCTTCTTTCATCGAAGCAAGGGCTTCCGCCACCGTTTCGGGGGTCTGGTCGGGCAACCAAAGGCGGTAAAAGGGCTTATCCACACCGGTATGCATCACGCAAAGGCGGATAATGATCTCCCTTTCCCGATCGGCATCG
>CALGEL010000016.1 GCA_937881855.1 uncultured Clostridia bacterium
AAGAAATAGATGATGGGAACCGGCAGCATATTGCCCAGGGCACAGACCAGCAGCGCCCGGAAATAGGGCAGACCCAGACTCTGGGGCGGCTGATGCTCCCGCTTTTTGCGCATGCTGGTAATGATCAAAACCACTAAGGTTACGATATAGGGAAGCATTTTAAAAAGTTCCTGCGTCTCGGTGCCGAGCCCCTTCAAATAGTTATTGGCGTTGCAAAGGGCGCCAAACAGGAAGGAGCCGACAATCGCCATGGAAGGCTTCCAAAGGGCGAAAATGACCAGCGCGATCGCCATCCAACCGCGATCACCGAAGGCGTTATTGGACCAGACACCATCGGCATACGCCATAACATACTGCAAACCACCCAAGCCCGCAATGGCACTACCGATGATGGTACCTGCATATTTATAGGCGGTGACATTGATGCCTGCCGCATCGGCGGTGGCGGGGTTCTCACCCACTGCCCGCAGATTGAGACCTACTCTGGTCTTGGTCAGGAAGATGGTCGCCAAAATGGCGATCAAAATTGCCGAATAGGCGAGAAAATCATGGGAGAAGAAGATCTCACCAAACCAGCCCAGATCCTTGGCGAAGGGCAACTCCGCTTTGAAGAATTTGCTGGTCTTGGTCAGGGCGATGGAGGGCAGATCGCTTTCCACCAGCTTGGTGAGCGAACCGCCGAAGAAATTGCCCAGACCGATACCGAAGGTGGTGAGCGCCAGACCGGTCACGTTCTGGTTGGCGCGCAGGGTAACGGTCATAAAACTATAAATCAAGCCCATCAGCATCGAAAAGATCATCGAGGTGAGCAACGGGATCAAAATGGCAAGGAAGGGGTTCATATTCTCCGCCACATTGCCGCAAGCGTTCTCATAAAGGAACGCGCCGATGACACCGCCGATGGCGCCGCCATACATAATACCGGGGATACCCAAATTCAAATGGCCGGATTTTTCGGTCAAGATCTCGCCGGTGGCACCGAAGAGAAGGGGGATACTTAAAAGAATGGCTCTGCTGATAAATTCAACGATCATGCTTCTACCTCCTTCTTGGCGCGGCGGAACCGAACCGAATATTGAATAAAGAACTCGCAACCGACCAGCAGCAGAATAACAATACCCACCGAGATATCGGAGAAGGAGCTATTCAAAAAGCTGCTATCCGCCACCTTGGCGGCGCCGGTCTTTAAAAAGATGATCAGGCCGGACATCAACGCCATCACAAAGGGATTAAACTTACCCAGCCAGGCCACCATAATGGCGGTAAAGCCCTGACCACCGACGGTATTGGTATTGATGGAATGGTCGGTACCTGCCACCAGCAACATACCTGCCACACCGCAGACTGCGCCGGAGAGCATCATGGTTCTCAAAAAGACCTTTTTGACATTGATGCCGATATACCGCGCGGTATTTTGGCTTTCGCCCACAACGGAAATCTCATAGCCCTGCTTACTATACCGCAGGTAGACATACATACCGAAGGTCAGCGCAGTTACAATCAAAACATTCAGCAAATATTGGAGATTGCCGATGACCGGCAATGCGCCGGTGGAGACGGGGTTGATAACATTGGAGCCGCCGCCCACGATATAGACATAATAGGCAATCAGCTGGGTTGCCATATAGTTCATCATCAGGGTGAACAAGGTTTCGTTGGTATTCCATTTCGCCTTAAAGATGGCGGGGATCAAGCCCCAAAGGGCGCCGGCAGCGATACTGGCGATAATGACGATGGGGACCAACAAAAATTCCGAAATCTTACCGCCGAAATTGATCATGCAGAACATTGCCGCAAGACCGCCCACCAAAGCTTGACCTTCGGCGCCGCAGTTCCAGAACTTCATTTTAAAGGCAGGCGCAACCGCCAGCCCCAAGCAGAGCAGGATCGCTACATCCTGCAAAAATTTCCAAAGCATATTGGTCTTGCCTTCAAAGATGCGACCGAATACACCGCGGAACATAATGTCATAGACCTTGAAGAAGCTCTCGCCGGTGAGCAGAGAAGAAACGATGCCGATCAGCAAAACGCCGACGGCGATGGCACCCAAGCGAATGCACCAGGCTTGCCAGCCCAAAAGATCATCCCGCTTGACCAGATGGATCAGCGGTTCATGATGCTTCTTTATTTTTTGGCTCATTCCTGCTCCCCTCCTTCCGTTTTGGTCATCAGCAGACCGACCTGCTCTTTGGTGGCGGTTCGGCCGTCCACAACGCCGGTCACTCGACCGCCGCCGATGACTAAGATGCGGTCGCAAAGTTCCAGCAAAACATCCAGATCTTCGCCCACAAAGATGACCGCCACGCCTTTTTCTTTTTGCTCGTTCAAGAGATTATAAATGGTATAGGAAGAATTGATATCCAAGCCCCGCACAGGGTATGCCGCCATCAAAACGGTAGGCGCTGCGGCAATTTCACGACCCACCAACACCTTTTGGACGTTACCGCCCGAAAGACGACGGACGGGGGTGGTGGTGCCGGGGGTGACCACTTCCAGATCCTCGATGATCTTTTCCGCCAAATCCTTGGGCGCCTTGCGCTCCACAAAGGCGGATTTGCCGCGTCGATAGCTGCGGAGCATCATATTATCGGTGATATCCATATTCCCGACCAAGCCCATGCCCAAGCGATCTTCGGGGACAAAGGAAAGGCGAACGCCCAACTCACGGATTTGCAGCGGGGTCTTGCCCTGCAAGAGATCGACATTCTTCGTCTTGGGGTTATGATAAAGGACCGCGCCGCTATCGCTCTTTTGCAGGCCGGCGATGACTTCCAAAAGCTCCCGCTGACCTGATCCTGCGATACCCGCGATACCCAAAATTTCGCCGGCATAGACATCGAAGGAGACATCGTCCAGCACCAGCTTTCCTTCGCGGTCGGTGCAATCCACATGATGCACTTCCAGCCGCACCTGCGGATCCTTGGGCTCGCTGCGCTCGATATTCAAGGAAATTTTCTTACCGACCATCATTTCGGTCAGCTCGTTTTCGTTGGTTTTGGCAGTTTCCACTGTCCCGATATATTCGCCTTTACGCAATACCGCAACACGATCGGAAAGGGAGAGTACTTCATGCAGTTTATGGGTGATGATGATAATGCACTTACCATCATCTCTCATGCGGCGCAGTACCGCAAAGAGTTTTTGGGTTTCCTGCGGGGTCAAAACCGCAGTCGGCTCGTCCAAAATCAAAATATCGGCGCCCCGATACAAAACCTTGATGATCTCAACCGTCTGCTTTTCGGAGACCGCCATGGTATAGATCTTCTTTTTGGGGTCTAAATCAAAGCCATACTGCTCGCAGATGGCGCCGATGCGGCCTTCGGCGGCTTTCAGGTTATACCGTCCCTGCTCTTCCAGACCTAAAATAATATTTTCGGTGGCGCTGAATACATCCACCAGCTTGAAATGTTGATGGATCATACCGATCTTATAATCGAATGCATCCTTGGGCGATGCGATGACCGCCGGCTCTCCATCGATGAAGATTTCGCCTTCATCGGGGAAATAGATGCCCGAGATCATATTCATCAGCGTGGTCTTACCGCTCCCGTTTTCGCCGAGAATGGAAAGGATCTCGCCGCGATTGGCAACTAAGTTGACGTTCTTATTCGCCACAACGCTGCCAAAGGTCTTGGTAATATTTTTCAGCTCGATTGCTGCTTGATTTGCCATGGTCTTCCTCCCTTTTTAAAACGCTCAAATCGATTTTGTTGAAACCCAACAAAACCGAGTTCAACATTTTAAATAAACTAAGGCGGGGCGAGGCGCCCCGCCTTAGCATTTTTATGGATTAACCGTAGTTACGATCCAGCAAGTTGATACCGTCGATCTCTACATCGAAGTAGGGAGCGCAACGATATTTGGACTCTTCAAAGATACCGTTGGTGATAACTTCGGTATCCTTTTCGAAGTTGGCATCGGTGTCAACGTCTGCTTTGTAGCTATCAATCTTCTCGCCGCCAACGGTGAAGTTTGCGGTATCGAATACGTTGATGGTGCCATCCTTAATGCCCTTTTCAACTTCGGCCAGCTTATCAGCAGTGCCTTCGGCAACGTTCTTGCCCAGATCGGTCAGAGCAACTGCACCATTCTCGATGGTACCTGCCCAGTCGGCTGCGATGGCAGCGTCGTTTTGAACCTGAGTGATCATATACTCGAAGTAGGGAGCCCAGTTGATTCTGGAAGAGATCAGGAAGGTCTCGGGGCAAGCAGCGGCGGTGGAGCCGTTATAGGAAACGTTGGGAACGTTTGCATTTTCGCAAGCGGTGGGAGCGCCCATGGAGTCAGCATGCTGGCTGAGCAGAACGCAACCGCCGGAGATCAGAGCCTGAGCAGCTTCTTTTTCCTTCTGCTCATCATACCAAGAACCGGTGAACTTAACATCCATAGTTACGCTGGGGCAGACAGACTTTGCGCCCAGATAGAAAGAGGTGTAACCGGACATAACTTCAGCAAAGGTGAAAGCGCCAACATAGCCCATCTTCGCTTTATCAGCAGTGATCTTGCCATCAGCGATCATTTCGTTGAGCTTCATACCGGCGACAACACCTGCCATATATCTACCTTGATAGATATGAGCAAATGCATTGTGGAAGTTTGCGAGATTTGCGGTGTGAGCCTGGGTGCCGGTGGCATGGCAGAACTCAACATCGGGATACTCCTCGGCAGCTTTGATCAAGAAGTTTTCATGACCGAAGCTATCGGCAAAGATAATGTCGCAACCATCGGATTCGATCAATTCAACAGCAGCATCATAGCATTTGTTGGATTCGGGAATCTGGGTCTTTTGAACCATAGTAACGCCCATCTTCTCGCAAGCAGCGATAGCAGCGTCAATAAAGTTCTTGTCGTAGGTAGATTGCTCGTCGTGCAGGAAGATGAAGCCTACCTTCAGTTCATCTTTCGCATTGTTTGCGCCGCAGGCAGCCATGGTGAAGAGCATCATAGCGATCAGCAGCAAAGAGATCAGCTTTTTCATTGGTCTTTCCCTCCAATAAAATATTTTTTTATAATTCTGCTTGAAGCAGTAATTATCATCATTACGCGCGGAACGTCAGACTGTCGGCCGTCATTTCGTCTACAATCGCCAAGGATTCCACCTTCAACCCTTCGGCACGCAGCCCATCGCCGCCGCCTTGAAACCCTTTTTCAATGGCGGTGGTGCAACCGACCACCTTACCGCCCGCCTGATTGACCAGATCCATCAAGCCGCGGATGGCATTGCCGTTGGCAAGAAAATCATCCACAATCAGGATCCGCTCACCTGCCGAGAGATTTTCCTTGCTGACAACAACTTGATATTCGGTGTTATGGGTATAAGAATAAACCTTTGTACTATATAAATCATCTTCCACATTGATGGATTTCTTCTTTTTGGCAAAAACCAGCGGCAAGCCCATCGCCGCAGCCGCCGCCATACCCAGCGCGATGCCGGAGGCTTCGATGGTTAAGATTTTGGTGGGCTTGTCCCCTTCAAAAAGGCGGGCGATCTCTCGGCCCATCTCCATCATAAAAGGGGTATCGATCTGATGGTTTAGGAAATTTCCCACCTTCAAAACATGGCCGGGCAGAACCTTGCCGTCTTTTATAATCCGTTCTTCCAATGCTTTCATTCCTGCCCGCTCCATTCATATTATTAAATACACTTTTATGTTACCAAATACCGCGTTTTTTGTCAATAAAATTTAGCAATAAAATCCCAATTGACATTATTATGAAAAAAATGTTATAATGTCATTGTTCATCAATGATAAACGAAAGGAATTACTTATAGAAAATGAAACGGATTTTAGCTCTCATTTTAGCGCTTTTGATGCTCACCCCCACCGCCTTTGCGGACACTACTCCCCAAATGACCTACCGCCTTAAAGGTGATAAAGGTAAGGTCGGCGATGTGGTGAAGGTTGTGCTTTCGGTGGAAGATGCGCCCAAATGCGTGGCCTATGAAACCACTCTGACCTATGATCCCGAGGTTCTTGAACCTACCGGCGATTATCAAAAAATGTATCTCAAAGGTCTGATGGTTGTCAACACCGAATACGAAGAGAACGGCAAAAAGATGGTCAAGATTGCGGCGGTCGCCATCAGCGATCCCTTATTGGAAGGCACCATGGATCTGCTCAACATCTCCTTTAAGATCATCGGAATGCCCAAGGATCCCGATGGCTCGGTGGTCGATGTATATGATTATACTTTCAGCCAAGATGATGATGCTCTCACCCCCGTTTCCACCTTGCTTTTGGTTCCCACCCACGTTCGTGTTACCGAAGGCGGTACCTTGACCCAGCCGGAAGAAACTCCCGCCCCCGAAGAAACTGAAAAAGAAGACAAAGAGCAGGGCGGCGATTGGTATTTCGACGGCGATCAGGCGATTGAATACTACCCCGATAGTTCCGATGATTCGGCTCAATACGAGGTGGAATATGAAAAAGACGAAGAGGGAAATACCACCGGCGTTATCCTTTATGATCCGGAAGACAAAACCGAAGTAGGCCGCTTAGAGGTAGAAGCGGATGAATACGGCAACCTGAATGTTCTCGATAAGAATATGGAAGCCACCGGCAAGAAAAAGGGCGGTTCCTTCTCCCTTTGGTTCCTGCTCCCCATCGGCGCGGCGGTGTTGGTCGCTGCGGGCGGTGTGATTTTGGCAATTAAAATGAAGAAAAAGAAATGATTCGAAAAATCCTTTACCGCGGGTATAAAGTTCTTTGCTTTTTACCCAGTGCAATCGTTTTTTCTTATTTAGCATTTATTTTTATCTTTCTGCAAGCAGGAACTTCTTTCGGCAGTTATTTAAGAGCGCTTTTCGTTTTGGGTGTCTTCCTAATTTCCGACCTGATGCTCTATCAGCACCGGTGGTTTGGCGCGTTACCTGCCTTGGCCTATGGAATTTACCTGTTTATCGGTGCATTTCAGAACCACGGGCAGATCTTCGACGAACGCCCCATCTATCTGATCCTTTGCATCTATTACCTGTTGAGTGCCATTGTTGCCGCGGTCATTCGATATAAACAAAAGAAAAATCTCTAATAAACTTTAAGCGGGCGAAAATTTCGCCCGCTTTTTTATATTTTTTCTTCCATTCTTCCGCAAATTATGATAAAATGTTGAAATATAATCACTCGATAGAATAAGGAGTAATTTAACATGGCGCAAAACTTTTATCAAAAAGAATTTGAGACCATGCCCTATGAGCAGATCCGCGCTCTGCAATCGGAAAAGCTGGTCAAGCAGGTCCACCACGTTTATGAAAACGTTCCCTACTACCGCGAACTGATGGACCAAAAGGGGGTCAAACCCGAAGATATCAAGAGTATCGACGATCTTCATAAACTGCCCTTTTTGACCAAAGCCGATCTGCGAGAGGCTTATCCTTATGGTCTTTTGGCAAAGCCCCTTTCCGAATGTGTCCGCATTCAGTCCACTTCCGGTACCACCGGTAAACGTGTTGTGGCATTCTACACCCAAAAGGACATTGATATGTGGGAAGAATGCTGCGCAAGAGCCATTATGGCGGTGGGCGGCACCAAGGAAGATGTCTGCCAGGTCTGCTACGGCTACGGCCTGTTCACCGGCGGCCCCGGCTTGAACGGCGGCTCCCATAAGGTGGGGTGCCTGACCCTGCCGATGAGCTCGGGCAATACCGAGCGTCAGATCCAATTTATGATGGATCTGAAATCCAACATTATCTGCTGCACCCCTTCTTATGCCGCCTATATCGGCGAGACCTTAAAGGAGATGGGCTATAAGCCGGAAGATAACCATCTGAAAGCCGGCATCTTCGGCGCCGAGCCTTGGACCGAAGAGATGCGAAAGGATATTGAAAAATCGCTGGGCATCAAGGCCTATGATATCTACGGTCTGACTGAAATTTCCGGTCCCGGTGTCTCCTTTGAATGCCAGGCGCAGCAAGGGATGCATATCAACGAAGACCATTTCGTCGCCGAGATCATCGATCCCGATACCGGCGAAGTTCTGCCCGAAGGCGAAAAGGGCGAATTGGTATTTACCTGCCTGGATAAAGAAGCCTTCCCGATGATGCGGTATCGCACCCGCGATATCTGTATTCTCACCCGCGAACAATGCTCCTGCGGAAGAACCTTCGTTCGGATGTGCAAACCCATGGGCAGAAGCGATGATATGATGATCATTCGCGGTGTCAATGTCTTCCCCTCCCAGATCGAGACCGTTCTCATTCAAAAGGGTTATAGCTCCAACTACCTGATCGAAGTGGATCGGGTCAATAATAATGATACCTTGGACGTTCTGGTGGAAATGAACCCCGAGCAATTCAGCGATACCGTTCGGGATATCGAAAAGCGGGAGCGCGATCTGGCGGATGCCATGCGCACCATGCTGGGCATTGGCCCCAAGGTGCATTTGGTGGCGCCCAAGTCCATCCAGAGAAGCGAAGGCAAAGCGGTGCGCGTCATCGATAAGCGTAAATTACACGATTAAGGAGAACTACAACTATGATCCGTCAATTATCTGTTTTTGTTGAAAATAAGCAGGGTGCGCTGGCCGATGCCGCCGCAGTCCTTGCCAAAGAGAATATCAATATCCGCGCTATGTCGCTGGCCGACACCACCAAGTACGGCGTTCTGCGAATGATCGTCGATAACGCCGATACCGCCGGCAATGCCCTGACCCGCGCCGGCTATCTTACCCGCGCCAACGATGTGGTGGCGGTGCTGATGCCCGATACCGTCGGCGCTCTGCACGATGTCATCGCCCCGCTGGACGAAGTGGGCGTCAATGTGGAATATCTCTATGCCTTCAACCACGGCAAGACCAATAACGCCTATGTGGTACTGCGTGTCCACGACCCCGCCCTGACCGATGAAACCCTCATCAAAAAGGGCTATGCCGTCTTGCACAACGACGACCTTGCAAATCTGTAATACGTGGGGGATATATGAATAAAAACCATGCGGTATTAGATCTGAGCGGTTGTCAATATGTTAGTGAGTTACATGAGCGAATAGAAAAAGCATTAAACTTTCCTGAGTATTATGGGAGAAATTTAGATGCGTTTTGGGATTGTATCAATCACGAGTGTGACGTAAATTTTGTTACGATTGTCGGCATTGATACAGTGGCAGAGAATTTGAAACCGACCGTTCAATTGATATTGAATATGCTTGAAGAAAACAAACAAGATTGGGCAGATAGCGATTGTCCTTTTGATTATGAAATTTTATGAGATAAATCACATCTGTAAGGTAAAGCGATTTTGAGAGCATCTTTTCCGCCCAAGCACAATGAAAAAATCCCGCAATGCGTCAGCATTGCGGGATTTTTGTCGTTGCACCTGAACGAAAAATCTGTATCTCAAAACCGTTTTCTCTTACCGATTATTCTTCATTTTCAAAAATCATCCCAATTGTTTTCCTTTCGAATAACCCCGCAAAATCAAATGATGAAGTGCATTTCTCCGGCTGACGGCGTATGTCGATACGGCGAAGGGTGAAAAATGGGAAAAACATAAAAAAGAACCTGTCTTTCGACAGGTTCTTTTTTACTTTATTTGTCTTGTCTGCTCCCAAAATCGTTCAAATCGGGATGATTTTTTGATTTCTTTGAGCGACGCTGTATGTCGATACAGCGAGATCAAAAAATCGGAAAAGCGCCCGATTTCAACGATTTAGTCAAAGGGGTAAGCGGCTTTGTCGCAGATGAGTGTCACATCAGGGTGGAACTGCAAAATCGATGCCGGAACCTGCGGATCCACAGGCCCCCAGAAGGTCTTTTTCAGGATCTCTTTCTTATCGGCGCCGGTGACGATGATCAGGACCTTTCGGGCGGCCATGATGGTACCGATGCCCATGGTGATGGCAGAGCGGGGAACATCGTCGATGGAGTCGAAGAAGCGCTTATTGGCTTCGATGGTCATTTCGGTAAGCTGCACTTCGTGGGTCTTGGCGGGAAAATGATCTTCCGGCTCATTGAAGCCGATATGACCATCGTGGCCAAGGCCCAGCAGCTGGCAATCCACACCGCCCCAGGCTTCGATCTTCTCTTCATATTCATTGCACTCTTTTTCCACATCTTCTGCCAAGCCGGAAGGCACGATGGTATTCTCGGGTTTGATAGAGATATGGTCGAAGAGATTATCTTGCATAAACTTGCGATAGCTTTGCTCGTGGTCGGGAGCAAGGCCCTTATATTCGTCCAAATTCGCGGAACGAACTCTGGAAAAATCGATCTTGCCTGCCTTCTCGCGAGCGATCAATTCCCGATAAAGGGGCAGCGGAGTGGAGCCGGTGGCAAGGCCGAGCAGAGCGGCGGGTTTTTTGGCGATCAGCGCCTCAAATTCGTTTGCGGCGAGTGCGCCCGCCTCTTCGGCGGTGGCGGCAACTATAATTCTGGGATGAAGCATACTATGTAACCTCCTATATCATCCTATAATACTATCTTCTCTCCGATGGAGGGAATATACAAATCAGGGTCCCCTGCCGTCGCTTTCCCCACAGCGTTCCAAAGCTGTTGGGGGTCTTCCGCCTTATCGGGCAGGTGCAGCAGGACAATCTCTTTTGCGCCATACCCTTTGGTCCGCTTCCAGACGTTCGGGCGGCAGGCAAAGGCAAAATTGACAATCAAAATATCGGGCTTGGGCAGATCCTTAGAAAAGCGTTCCAAGGGCGATGCATCGCCGACAAACCAAACACACCGACTGCCCTTAATGACATAACTGACATGGTCGATCTCCACATTCCCGATATGACGGGTCGGGATGGGGATGATCTCCAAATTTCCCACCCGCATCGGAACCGAATGCTCCGCCCAAAGGATGGGGCGGCGGGTGGTTTTTTCAAAAAGTTCGGCAAAGGTTTCATCGCAATGATCGGGATGCCGATGGGTAAACGCAAGCGCATCAGGCGGGTTTTCAATCAACTCTTGGCGCAACGCCGCAGGCGTTCCAAGGTAATTGGCATAGGGCAAACAAACCCCATCCAGCAGGATGGAAGTTTCGTCCATCTTCAAAAGAATACCCGCATTGCCCGTTCGCAACAGTTCCATTCGACGCCCACCTTTAATTTCCATACAATACTCATTGTACTACAATCCATAACTTTCCGTCAATGGATTTTATTTCACAACAAACCCTGCGGGGAGTTTCCAGGAAGAGTTTTCATAATAGAAGGTGACGCTGCTTTTTAAGTACTCGCCGTTGTAGTACATACAAGAGGAGCTGCCGCCATCCAAATTGGCGGCGTTGACCGCGCCGTACTCCTGCATAACCGCAATAAGGTCGCCGCTGGATGCGCCCAGATGGCCGGATTTACCGCGCCCGTCGGTGACGAACAGCAGAACTGCGCCGTCGGCGCGCTGACCGATGGCGGTGCGGGGGTTTAAGCCACTGCCCATTCCGTTCATTTCCCGCGGTTCGTTATTGATAATGAGCTGAACGAAATGGTTATTACTGTCGCTGGCTTCTTCCTGGAAGCAGACCGCATCGCGGATCTTTTGCTCTTTGACCAGGCTTTCCACTTCCGAAGCGGTCATATCCGAAATATCGATAATCTGCAAAAGGTTGCTTTCGGTGAACCCGATCAACACCAACCCTGCATATTCTTGGGGGCGGTTGAGCTGGATCTGCCCATTGCAGACCACCACGCCATAGGGCTTACCGCCGGAATTATTGGTGGAGTCGTACAGCCCGCCATTGATGCCGCCGATAGCACCTGCGGATTGGACCAGCTGATCCAAGGTCACACCGCTCTCCCGCCAAGGATAGATGGTGGCCAGAGAGACACGGGACGGGTCCTTGACGATCATCATCGTACCTGTATAAGTACCGCCCTGCACCTGCTCGATAACGATGGGTTCTTCATCGTCTTCCCCACCGATCTGGATCAAGCCGCTATCCACTTCGGAATTCAAAGTCTGCATGGAGTTTTTATCCACAATTTGCTGAATATCCTCGGCGCTCAAAAAGATAGACGCCAAGAATTTGAGCTGCCCGGTTTCCAAAATGGTAGTAACAAACATTTGCTGCGCCGAAGGGAAGGCATCGGAGCAGATCATCGCCAAAGAGATGGCAACAGTCAGCACTGCGGCGACCAAAAAGGTGCCTAAAAAAGCGCCGATCTTCAAAAGGATTTTGCCGATCTTTTTCACCATTTTAAGCCACCTCCTTCAAAGCGGCCAGCTTCCAGCCGTCTTGGTTACGAACAAAATAGAAGACATCGTTCATCGCATCTTCCACCACCTTGCCGCCATTATTCAGCCGCATATGCTTGACAAAGCTCACTTCCACCGAAAAGGCATCGGGGGTAATTTGGGTGAAGTTGCCGACCTTATTTTCGGTAAAGGCGGGGCTCAAAAGGGAGTGGCTGGCGAAAAATTGCTTATCGATGGAGGTGGAATATTTCTTCGCCACTTCATATTGATAGGAATCGGGGTCCATCTCCTTTGCCATCTCGGTAAAGGTGCGGTCGTTGCTCATAAAAAGGCTCCAATGCTGCGCCACCGCCAAGACATCGATTTGGTCAGCGATTTCCTTGGGGACTGCATCTGCTTTGGGCAACGGGGTAGTCAGATCCTGCTCGGATGCACCCGCATCCAGCGCCACCGCCTTGCCTTCGCCGTCCGTCACTTTGATTTCGGCATTCTCTTTTAAAATAGCGATCTCGTAATTCAAGTAGGTCGGCAGTTCGTGGACGAGATTTCCCAAAAGGGCATACTCTTCCGCAATCTCTGCGTTGACCGCCCGCTCCGCCACCGCCTTGCCTTCCAGCGTCACGCTGTAATCGGCGGGGACATTCAAGCTCATATAGGTTATGGGCAAAGTGTCCTTGCCCGCATAAGTAACTTCGTTTCCATAAGGGTCGGAAAGGAGAATTTCCGGCTTTTGCAGTTCCATAATCTCATACCGCAACCGCCCGCCGTTCTGGGCGATGCCTTGCAATTTCTTGCCGTTCATCCGAACTTCAATGGTGGCAGGCAGGGTGAGAGAATATTCGAAAATTGCGGGAATGACCTTGAAGTTTTTGATTTCATAGCCAATCTCGGAGCCATCGGCGGCAACCACCTTAAACTGCGGCTCTAAATAGACACCGCCCAAAGTGAACCGATTCTTGCCCCCTTCTGTTTTTGCAGAAAGCTCTTTGCCATCCGCCCAAAGCCCAAAGCCTTCGGGCAGGGTGGCGGTATAGGTACGCTCTTCCAAAAGGGGAATGATCTCTTGGATCTCCCATTCCCGCATGGTAAAGACCGCCAATTTGGTCTGTTGGGGACCCTTCGCCTTTAAGGTCACCTTCGCCAAGGGGAAGCTTCCCTTGCGGATGAGATACTCCATCTCGTCTTCTGCGGATGCGGATTGGGCAAGATAGGTCAACCCTTCGCTTTGGCAACGCTTCAAAAATTGCGCTTTGGTGGCGTCGTCTACTTGGGGCAGATCGAATTTCTGCCAATAGTCGCTCTGCTTGGTTTCTTCGGCAAGCAATTCCATCGCATGCTCCACCTGCCGCTCAGGACGGGCGGCTTCATACTCCACCAGCAGACCGCGTACATATAAAATCGCAGCCAGCATCAATACCGCCATCAACGCGGCAAAGCCGATATAAATCCATTTAAAAAGTTTCTTCATTATTAAATACCCATTTATGTTGAATTCTAAAACTGACAAAGAAAAGTAATGTATCCACCGCTAATTTAATCAAGGTGGAAAGCCAGGCGGCGCGGATTTGGAGCAGATGCTCAACGGCAAAGACGCAACCCGCCGAGACGCCAATCTGCACCACCGCCAAAAGGTAGTAGCGCAACAGCGTTTTTTTGCTCGTATCCCCCTTAAAGACCGCTTTTGCATTGATGAGATAATTGGTTAAGGAAGAGATGGCTCTTGCCAAAAATGCCGCAGGGAAGGTCAGGGGGATCATCGGAATGGCAAAAAGCGGAAATTGTTTCAATAAAAAGAAGGCCAGGGCATCAATGACCGATGCCGCCACCGAACTGAATAAGTACTTCAAAATCAAGGAATAGATCCGCAGGCTATCTGCAATCGGGCGAAAATGGGAAGATGCATTTTCTTCGATATACACCGTCTGGATTTTCACCTGCTCCAAGGGCAGATTTTTGCGGCTGATATAAAAGAACATCTGGGTTTCATATTCAAACCGCTCCCCTTCCACCGAAAGCAACCCTTCCATCGCCCCGCGGGGATACCCCCGCAAGCCTGTCTGGGTATCGGCAATCTTCATGCCGAAGAACAAGCGAAATGTGCCGCAGGTGAACCGATTACCAAACCGACTGCGAAAGGGAACCGAAGGCTCGGAAAAATCTCTGCAACCCAAAACAATGTTTTGGGTCTGCGCCAATTTCTCCGCCACCGCTTGAATATCGGTTGCGGTATGTTGCCCGTCGGCATCGGCGGTCACTGCGCCAAGAAAATCGGGACGGTTTTCCAAAAAGAACCGCATCGCTGTTTTAAGGCCGGCGCCTTTGCCGCGGTTGACAGTATGGCGCAACAATGTCACCTGCTCCATCTGCTCCGCTTGGGCGAAGATGGGAGCATACTGTTCTCCCGATCCGTCGTCGACGATCAGAATGTCCGAAAATCCTGCCGCCGCCAAGGCTTGCAGGGTGCCGATCATTTTTTTATCCGGTTTATATGCGGGTATAATGATTGAAATTTTTTCCATTTCGCTCACCTTTTCTTTCTCTGCAATTTAAGCAATAAACCAAGCAAAACGCTCATTAAAATGGCGCCTATAATAACACCGCCGTAGATCATCAACAGCCGCTTGCGGGCTTGCTGCTCGGCGGCGATTTTCTTCCGCTCGGCTTCTTGCTGCTCCGCTTGCAGCCGTTCCTGCTCCTGCCGCGCGAGCTCTTCCCGCTCGGCATAGGTGGTGACATTTTCCATTAAGTCTCCGCCCTGCTTATCAAGCCCCACAACCGTATCATAAAGCCCATAGCGGCAGGGGGAATAGGTCTTGATTTGGGTTGCCTTGGTAATCTCTCCGTTGTTGCCGTAGATCCAGCGTTTGAACCATGTCCAATGTTGGCTTTTATGGCATCCAAAGCCTTCTTGGGTCATCTCGAAGGGTGTTTTCCCGCCAAGGCTCTCATAAGGGGTATCCCAATCCATCTCAATTTGATTTTCTTCATAAAGATGCAGATAGGTTTTCTCGGGGCGGTGGGTATTCTCCGCCTTGATGGCTTCGGTCAGCGCATTGGCGCAAAAGATATGGGTTCCGTGCCCATATTCACCCTTCAAATCGTGGGAGACCACCACCAACGGCTCAAATCGGTTGAGACAATCGGAGATATAGCCCTTGAAATCGTCGTAGGTATAGCCTGCCGACGCAAACGCCGCCTTTGCCCCTTCAAAACTTTCGGAATAAAGGTCGGGAAATTCGCTCATCACAGGGTAGTTGCGAACTCCCACCGTCCAAAGCCCGTCCAACTGCTCGTGGGGGCGGGTATGGTCTTCGTCGCCATTGGCTTCAAAATGCTGAATGATATATACCACCTGCACCCGCAGACTTCTCTCCACCGCATAATAAGGCAAAAGCCCCGCAAAAAAGAGTTGTTCATCATCGGAATGGGAACTGATCAGCATCAGGTCTGCCTTGTCGCAAGGCGCATTCCATTGCTGGACAAAATCGGGCAGCTTCTCCCCTTTTTCAAAGAAATAAAGGTCGGCAATGGCGGTCTTTTGGTCAAATTGCAGGGTGATTTCGGTCTGCTCGCCGCAAAGGGCGGCAACGTCGATATATTGATGCAGGTACCCGCCATCGCAAAGATATTCCTTGCCGCCCGCAATCAATTTCCAATCTTGGGGCAGGCGGTCAAATTCGATATATAAATGGGCGATACTCTCGGTACTTTCCAGGGAAATGGACCCCTGCGCGGTTTCGTAGGTACTGCGCTTGCCGTCGATCAGCTTTTCGGTGGAAAAGACTTCCGATGCAACCGCACCTTCCGCCGAAGCAGAAAAGGTCAGCGAGCCCACCAACAGCACCATCGCCAAGGCCACCCAAAACCCTTTGAATCGCATTCCCTACACCCCCTTGTGGTCATATATAATCATTTTAACATATACTATTAAAAATTGCAATGAACAGAAAAAACCCACCGCCATAGCGGTGGGTTTTCATGGCAGAATAGACTGCTCAAAACTGTTTATCCTTGTATCAACAGTTTACTTATTTTGCAATAGTAAAGGCTCGTTCCGTCGTGATATCTATTTTTGGAATCGTATCCGCAATATCGGACTTTTACCCAATCTCCTTTTTTGTTGATGGCCACAACACGAAGGTTATTGTCGTGGGATTGGGCGTAGGTGATATATCCGGCTTGGCTTGATTCTTCTTCGCTCAAATCTTCACACAGATAAATGCCTTTTATTCCATCTCGAACAACGGCCGTTTTAATTTCATCCTCGGGATAATCATCAAACGTTGTTTCTTCTTTGTTCTCGGTGACATATTTACACATAATATAGGCAAAGCCTTGGGGAAGAGAAGGATACTTTACCTTGTACCAAGTTCCATTGGTTTCTATAACAGTCAGTGTTCTTCCGACATAAACTTTTTCGCAAGAGTTTTTGTTATCATCCGTGGTTGTATGCAGACTAACCTTTCTGATGCAATACACTTTTTTGCTTTCCTGTTGCCAACCGGAAAGGGCAGTTCCATATGTAAATGTCGAACTCCCTTTTGCGCCGCAACTGCACGAATAATAATAAATGGCAGGACTGCTTATGGTCGCTTTTGATTTTTGATATGCAATATCCGTGTTCTTTTGATCGTATGTATGCTCTAACTTATCACTTTTATTGAATGTGGAAGCACCTTTTTCTCCGCAAGAACAAGAATAATAATAAACAGCGGCGCTTTGGCAGGTTGCTTTTGATTTTAAATACTTTTCAGCTGTGTTCTTTTGGTCAAATGTATGCGAATGCGCCGGTACATTTGGTTCTGTTTCCGTATTGTCGGAGGGGTCCTTCTTATCAGTGTCGGCTTTTTTGTCGAAGATCTCCTTAAAACCGGCTAAGACCTTATC
>CALGEL010000017.1 GCA_937881855.1 uncultured Clostridia bacterium
TTGGACAAACCACCCAAATGATTTGGTTGGTGTCTGCACAAATGAATTGTGCAAAATGAATGTGAAAAAGGCTGTGTAGAGTTTACTACACAGCCGTTTGTTTTGAATTAAAAAATTCCTTTATTGTATTTAATCATTGCTCGGAAGCTGATGGCAAGACCGACAACCAGAGAAGCAATCAAGATTGCAGTTCCGATGACCGAAAAGATATTCTTTTCGGTATACAGGGTTATCGAAAGAAAAACGCTGAACACCATCACACCGACACCGATAATAATATTACCCAGACCCACTTGTTTGCCAAAGGGGATCCGATCTTCTTCCGAAACATTATTGCGGTGGTAGGAATGAAGAGAAGAAATATTCCCCTTTCGATTTGAAATGCCGAGAATGATAAGCACAATTCCTACGAGAAAACTAACAATATTGGCTCCCATAATGTTCACCTTCTTTTAATAATAAAGGTTATGGCGGTCGATCAGGGCGGTGAGTTGAGTGCGGATTTTGGAGTATTCATTCTCCTGATTGACGGTGGCGTCCCAAGCGCCTTTCAGCAGATTTTCTGCCAGCGTTTCGATCTCATTGCTGCGGAAGATCAGGTGGCCGTTTTTCTCGGCAAAATTTACATAGTTTACATAATCTTCTTGGGTCATTCCCAAGCCGAAAAGTTCAGCCGCGCGGGCTTCGGTATAGCGGTTGCACCAGATTTCCGCAAAGGTCAAGGCGGCAGGAGCATCCGCTTGGTCTTGGTAGCGGGGCAACGCCATAAAGGTACCCGCAAAGGTGACGGTGCCGGCGGTATCTTCCTTCAAGGAAGGCAGCGGCGCCCATTGCAGAGTCTGCTCTTCCCCACGCTCGGGGGCGGCGGCAAAGGTCATTGCCGCGTTGCCCGCTTTGAGAGAATATTCGGTCTCGGCGGCGGGGGCGAAGGGCTTAAATTCGGCTCTTAAATCTTTGAGATCTGCCCAAAGGTCACGGGTGGTTTTTGCGTTCAAGTTGCTATCCAGTTTTCCTTTGAGCAAGGTCAAGGGGCTTTTGCCCGAAAGGGTGATCCAGGCAAGTTCGTCGTCTGTTTCCTGCGGCAGAATACCCTTTTCGGCGGATGCATCCCAAATTGCTTTATAGGCATCGATGGTCCATTTATTCTCTTTTGCCAATGCGTTTGGGTTGGTCTCCTGCGGCATCAGGCTTTTATTATACCAAAGGGAGTTGACCATTCCCTTGGGGGCAAAGATGGTATAGTTACTTTGCGCCAACACCGCCTTGCTGACCCCGTCGGTATCGGCGGTGTTATCCAGATAATCTTCGGCAGATTGCGCCAAGGTCATGGCGGCGGCAAGGTCCTTTTCGCCGAATTGCAACAAGCTGAGTTTTTTGCCTGCATAGAGAGCGACCCGCTGGGCTTTTAAGGAGATCTCTGCCTTCTTGACCGAAAGCTTTAAGGTAAAGCCATAGGCTTCGGCCAGCTCCTTCATCCAATCCCATTCGCTGATGGTTTTGCCTTTTTGGTTTACATAACTGAACGCGGGTTGATCCGCCGCGGTATAGAGAGAAATGGTACGCTCCTTCAACGCATCGGCGGGGTCGGAATTCTTGGTCAGTCCCGAAAGCTTCAGCGTTCCTTCCGCTTGACGGGAAGGCTGATAGTCCTCGCCCGCAAAGGGATGGTTCAGCGGTACTGCTTGGACCGGTTGCTCGGCTTGGGGTGTTTCTTCGGGTTGTTCTTCGGGGATTTCTTCGGGTTGTTCTTCGGGGGTCTCCTCTTCCTCGATTTCAGGTTGCTCTGCGGCGCCCTGATTTTGAATCAAGGGGGGAGTTTGCGGTTGATCATCGGGGTCGGTGATGACCGCAGGGTTGGTTATGGTATCCGGCTTGCAGGCGGTGGTCCCGCAAAGGACCAGCATTAAGCAAAGCAGGATGGCAATCATTCGTTTCATAGTGAATTCCCTTCTTTTAGAGAAAGATAGGCATTGACCGCCAAACGGTCGCAGCGTTCGTTTTGGGGGTGGCCTGCATGGCCTTTGATCCATTGGACTGAAACTTCGTGGCGGCGCAGTTGCCTGAGCATCCGCTCCCAAAGATCCACATTCAAGGCGGGTTTTTTATCGGCCTTGCGCCAGCCGTTTTGCTCCCAGGAAAAGACCCATTTTTGCAAAATGCTTTCGCAAAGGTATTTGGAGTCGCTGATCAAGGTAACCTTGCAGGGTTCTTTGAGCTGCTCGAGGCCCATAATGGCGGCCAGCAGCTCCATGCGGTTATTAGTGGTCTGCAACTCGCTGCCCGAGAGCTCTTTTTCCCGCCCTTGATAGGAAAGGATGGTCCCCCATCCCCCGGGGCCGGGATTTCCGCTGCAAGCGCCGTCGGAATAAATGATGACTTCTTTCATATTAGTTTAACTTCTCGTCCAAAAGATCGTAATACTCTTTGGCGGTGGGCGAAAGGCTGTTTCGGTCCACCGTCGACAAAAGGACACGGGCAATGGCAGGTTTTCCGTCAATGTATTTCGCCATGGCGGCGGAAAGATATTCCTGCTGCTCGATCATCTCGGCGGCACTATCTAAGAGCTCGGTGGCGTCTTGCTCCGAGAGGGTCAAACTTTCATTTTCTTCTTTGAGCGTATTGTTTTCTTTTTTCAGAGATTCGTTTTTATCCTTGATGTTTTGCAGGGTGGATTGATGCTCTTCACCGTGTTGCGCTTCGTTGTTTTCCGAATGGATGCGTTGGCTGATCATATAGCTGCCCGAAACCAAAGCGGTAATGACAACCACAAAAACGATGGTATAGATGACCAAGAATTTCACGCTCTTTTTCTTCTCGGCGTGTTCTTCGGCGGCCTTTTGCTTTTCTTTCTTGCTCTTTTTAGGGAGTTTTTCTTTCTTCTCTTTTTTCTGTTTCTTGGCTTTGGGTTGTTTTGCAGGAGCTTCTTCGACGACAGGCTCCTCAACAGTAGGTTCTTCAATGGCGGGTTCTTCCGCCACTTCGTCGATAATCAGTTCCACCTGTTCGAAGGACACCTGCTCTGCGGCAGGAGCTTCTTCTGCTTTGGGTTCTTCTGCCTTGGGTTTGTCGTTCATACCTGCGGCTTCCCAAAGTTCTTCAAACAAGGTTCTTTCTTGCTCGTTCATCAAATGCCGCCCCCTTCCAAAATCTCAATAATTTTTTCCAATTCGTCGACAGAATGGTATTGGATCTCCACCTTGCCCTTATTATTGGGCTTATGACGAATGGACACTTTGTTGCCGACGCCGCTTGCGGCGCGGGTTTCCAGCTCTTTGAGCGCCTGCGCGACAGCAGGATCGGTCATCGGCGCAGGCGTCGGCTCTTTCTTGCTCTTTTTGACCAATTCTTCCGCTTGGCGAACGCTCAATTCATCGGTAATCATTTTATTGGCAAGTGCCAGCTGCATATCGGCATCTTCCAGCCCGATCAAGGTGCGGGCGTGGCCTGCCGAAAGTTCACCGGTCTTGATGAAATCCAAAATCTGCTCGGGCAGAGTCAAAAGACGCAGGGTATTAGCAATGGCGGAGCGGGATTTGGAGACGGTTTGAGAGATCTTCTCTTGGGTCATTCCATAAAGCTCCATCAAATTGCGATAGCCCAAGGCTTCTTCAATGGGGTTCAAATCTTCTCTTTGCAGGTTCTCGATCAGACTAACTTCGCTAATTTCTTGGGCGGTATATTCCCGCACCAATGCAGGAACTTCTTCCAACCCTGCCAGGCGGGAAGCGCGCCAACGGCGTTCGCCCGCGATAATGCGATAGCGGTCATCTCCCAAGGGAGAGACAATAATCGGCTGAATTAAGCCATGCTCTTTAATAGAAGCGGCCAATTCTTCCAGCGCCGCTTCGTCGAAAAACTTACGAGGCTGATTTTTATCCGGCTCGATTTGAGAAAGGCGGAGCAGGGTCTCCCCGCCGCCTTGGGGCTCTAAATCGTAGCTGTTATCTTCAAAAAGGGCGTCCAACCCTTTGCCTAATCCCTTTTTCTTCATTGTTCTTGATTCCTTTCCAGAAATTCTCTTGCCATCTCCCGATAGGCCAAAGCCCCTTTGGAATAGCGGTCATAGACCTGCACCGGTACCCCGTGGCTGGGGGCTTCGGACAGCCGAACGTTGCGGCAAATGGCGGTTTTATAGACCTTACTGCCGAAATACTTTTTGATCTCCCCTGCCACCTGCAATGTGACATTCAACCGCCCGTCATACATCGTCAGCAACACGCCTTCAATATAAAGGGCGGGGTTATAGCGACCCTTGACCAATTTAATGGTGTTGATCAATTGGGAGACCCCTTCCAGCGCCAAATATTCGGGTTGGAGCGGGATAATCACGCTATTAGATGCATTCAATGCATTCAGGGTCAGCAGCGAAAGGCTGGGCGGACAATCGATAATAATGAAATCATAACGATGGCGCACCTTATTTAATGCGGTGCGAAGCAGGTTTTCGCGATTTTCCATTGCCACCATCTCGATTTCGGCGCCCGCCAAATTCATATTGGTGGGCAAAATGTCCACGTTTTCATAGGCGGTCTTCATAATCGCGTCCTGCACCGAGCAGCCGCCGATCAACACTTCATAGACCGAATGGTTAATATTTCGCTTGTTGATGCCAAAACTGCTGGTTCCGTTGGCCTGCGGGTCGATGTCTACAAACAGCATCTTCTTCCCTTCTTCGGCCAAGGAATAGGTCAGGCTGACGGCGGTGGTGGTCTTACCGACACCGCCTTTTTGATTGGTGATGGAAACAATTTTTCCCATAATAATCTTCCTTATATGAATAATGATAGCATTAGTATATCACAGAAAAAACGAAAATAAAAGGGTTTTTAGTAAAAATCCTTGTTTCACGTGAAACAATTATCAAAAACCGCAAATCAATGTTTCACGTGAAACAAAAAGTTTTTTGGACAAAAACAAGAATCGCACACATTGGGGATAATGTGTGCGATTCTTGCATATAGGGGATTAGGATGTTCGGGTATGCAAATGCCTATGGGCATTTGCTTATACGAATGATATATTCAACAAACCGCTCGCTTTCTTGAATTTGCGTCTGCGGTTTGATACCCGCTCGTCGAAGGGTGGCAACGGTATGGTTTAAGGTATTGATGCAAAGGCGGACATCCTTGATGGATGCAACGCGACGGGGCTTTTTCTTGGGTTTCTTTGGTGTAATCGCTGATGCGATCAAGGTTTCCGCTTCGCTTACGTTTAAAGAGTTCTCAATGATCTGCTCCAAAAGGTCCATCAAAAGATCGTGGTCTTCCACCCGCAATAATGCGCGGGCGTGCCGCTCGGTCAGAGCGTGGCGGCGGATGAGAATTTGGGCAGAAAGGGGAAGTTTCAGCAGCCGCAGTTTATTGGCGATGGTGGATGGATCCTTGCTCATCTCCTTGGCAAGTTGGGCTTGGGTGAGTTTGCAGGTTTCCATCAATCGACGATAAGCGGCGGCTTCTTCAAAAAAGGAGAGATCTTCCCGTTGCAAATTTTCGATCAGGGAGAGCTTGGCCGCTTCTTCGGGGGATTTTTCCGTCAGTAGGCAGGGGATTTTTTTTAACCCCGCCAATTTGGAAGCACGCAATCGCCGTTCCCCCGCAATCAACCGATAATGGTCTTCTTCCTGCTGCACTACCAAGGGTTGCAGAATGCCGTGGGCGGCGATGCTTTGCGCCAACTGTTCCAGCGGCTCTTGATCAAAGACGGTGCGGGGTTGGTCGGTGGACGGTAGGATCCGCGCAGGTTCGAGCCAGAGCAGTTCATTCTTTTGGGTTTTGAAAAGTCCTGCCATTGTTGGTACTCCTGCCTTTCTTGATTTCAGTTTAACGAAAATAGGACGTCAAATCAAGAAAAACCCCTCGCCGATTCTCGACAAGGGGTTTGAAATATGCAGTTTTCAGGCGATCTCTTTCAGTTCTTTTTCGGCAGACTTCTCGCTGATGGGGCCCAGATAGGCATCGCGGAGCATTCCGTTTTTGTCGATAAAATAACTGCAAGGGGGCGGGTCAACGCGGTAGGTTTCTGCCATCGTTCCTTCCACATCAAAGAGCAGGACGTCGGGGGTGGGCATTTTTAATTCCTTCATTCTTGCTTGGCTTTGCTCGACGGAAAGGTCCGAAACGCAGACCGCGACGACCGGGACACCCAATTCCTTTGCCTTGGGGATAATGTTCCCCATCGCATCTTGGGAGTGGCGGTGCTCCAATTCAAAGAAGATTAAGGCAACGCCTTGCTTTCCGAAGTTTTCGGAAAGGGAATATAAGGTGCCGTCTGCCTGCGCGCCGATAATATCGGGCGCAGGGGCAGGCTCTTGATCTTTGATAAACAGGGTTAATATAAAAAAGGTTAAATAGAAAATCAGCGCCACTACAAGAACGACCAAAAAGGTGCGCATCATTTTAGAACCGTTCATAAAAAGAGTCCTTTCGACAAAATATAGTTTTATTATATAGGAAGAATATAAAATATGCAAGATGATATTGATTGAAATAAAAATATAGTATATAATATAAGGTTGAAAGGTGGTGAGAACCGATGGAGCAATTTTATATGGAAGAAAAGAATGGTTTAAAGACGGTCAAGTGCCGCGCCTTGGATGAAATTCCTTGGTTGCGCCATGGGTTCTCGACTCGCCATGGCGGAGTCAGTCAAGGGGAGTGTGCATCCCTGAGCTTTTCCTATCAAAAAGAGCCCGAAGCGGTGGTGGACGAAAACTTCCGCCGCTTTTGCAATGCAAATGCAATGCCTTTTGAAAGTTTGGTGCTGACCCACCAGACCCATACCGCCAATGTTGCGGTGGTCAACCAAGCCTATTGCAATCAAGGGCGGGATCGCACCCTGCGGGAGACCGACGGTGTGGTGACCGCTGCGATGGATTTGGGGCTGGTCTGCTTTACCGCCGATTGCGTTCCCATCTTGCTGGTGGATCCGCAGGCAAAGGTCATTGCCGCTGTCCACGCAGGCTGGCGGGGAACGGTCCGGAGCATCGCCGCCAATGCGGTGGAAAAGATGGTTCAAGCGGGAGCCAACCCCCAAAATATTCTTGCCGCCATCGGCCCTTCCATCGGGCCTTGCCACTTTGAAGTCGGGCAGGAGGTGGCGGAGGAATTTGCCGCCCGTTTTGGTGAAAAATTACCGCTCAAAGAGCATCGACCGGGGCATTCCATGGTGGACCTTTGGGCTGCCAATCGGCTGGTGCTTTTGGAGGCGGGAGTGCAAAATGACCGCATTTTTACTTCAAATGTCTGTACATTCTGTAATAATTTAGACTTTTATTCCCATCGGTATACAAATGGGCGGAGGGGAAGCCTGATCGCCGCCATTGCAATGGAGGGGGATGTATGAAGAGAATTGGATTGATTTTTTTAATTCTTGCATTGGCTCTTTCGATGGTCGGTTGTGGTCTTGGCGCCGATATCGAGCCGGGCAGCAGCCCGCTGGGTGCGTATAGTGACCACGGCGAAAAGGTGGAGATTATCCCCGCGCGCAAGGAAATTACGATGGTTTTTTATCAAGCGATGGATACCCATCCCCTGACCACCACCAACAGCGAAAACCACGAGCTTTTGAAATTGGTTTACAGTCCGTTGGTGCGGCTCGACGGCAATTTGCAGCCGGAATATGTTCTGGCGGAAAAGGTGGAAATTCGGGGTGTGGATGTCACTGTTACCTTGAAAAAGGGATTGAAGTTCAGCGATGGCTCGGCGGTGACTGCCGAAGATTTGAGTCGCAGTATCCAAACCGTGCGGGAGCATTACGACTCCCCCTATTATTCCCGCCTGGTGAACATTCAAAAATACGCCGTTCAAGATGAACGAACCCTGACCATCACTTTGAGAGAGCCGGATGTTGATTTTATCAACTGCTTGGACCTTCCTATTGTCAAAAAAGGAAAAAATCTGGGCTGCGGCCCCTATAAGTTTGCCACCGAAGGCGGCAAGCAGGTATTGAAGGTCAATAATCATTATTTTGAAAAGCCGATGATCGAGACCATTCATCTCAAAGCCCCCAAGAGCGAAAAGGAGCGGCAGGAGATGTTCTCGGTGGGGCTGTTGGACATTTACTTCGATGCGGCCGAAACCGAGCAAAAATTTGCGGGTGGAAAAGGGTTTTCCACCCAGACCTATCCCGCCGATAACCTTTTATATCTTGGCATCAACTGTCGGGAAGGGTTGCTTCAAAACAGTAAGTTTCGCACTTTTTTAAACCAAGTCACCGATCGGGGAAAATTGGTGGAAGGTGTTTTGCTTGGTCGGGCAGAAGCGGCGGTCTATCCCTACCAACCGAATTGGTATAAAGCGGAGCAATCGATTGCCAATAGCGGCTATTCCGATAGCGAAAAGGCGGCGGCGGTCAAAGAATTGGGGCTGACCCTGCAAGAAAATATCCTGCTGGACCAAGAAGGTAAGCCCATCTCCTTCCGTTTGCTTGTCTGCAAAGAGAATGAGATGCATACCGCTGCGGCAAAGGCGGTGGCGGAAGGGTTGAAAATTGCGGGAATTACCCTTGAAATTGATGCGGAACCGCAGTGGACCTATCAAGCGCGGTTGGCAGAAGGAAATTTTGACCTTTATTTAGGAGAAATTAAGACCGGCCGCACCTTGAACACTGTGCTTTATGCCGCCGAAAGCGGCGTCAATTTCAGCGGCGCGGTGTTTGAAGAATTGCAGCAGGCGGCGGCGGATTATAAGAGCGGCAACCTGCTTTTGAGCGATTATTGCAAGGTCTTTGACCTGCATACCCCCATCCTGCCCCTTGCCTATCGGGGCGGCACTCTTTTTGCCTCTGCCGATATCGGCGAGTTTAAGTCGACAGGCAGTTGGGCGGTTTACGGAGATATAACGAAGTTGATTATAAAAGAAACGGAGAAAAACATATGAAAGCATTAAAAAACGGAACCGACATTCGCGGCACCGCCATCGGCGAAGGAAAAAACCTGACCGCCGAGCGGGCGGAACTTTTCGGCAAAGCCTTTGCCGCTCTTCTGCAAGAGCGGGGCGCAAAAACCCCTTTGAAGATCGCGGTGGGCAGAGATCCCCGCATCTCCGGCCCTGAATTGAAGGATGGCTTGGTCCAAGGGCTTTGCGCGATGGGTGCCGATGTTCTGGATTGCGGCATTGCCACCACACCGTCGATGTTTTTCTCTACTTATTTTGAGGGGAGCGATTGCGATGGCGCCATCGAAATCACCGCCTCCCACCTTCCCTATGATAAAAACGGCTTAAAATTCTTCACCAAAGACGGCGGTCTGGACGGTAAAGACATCTCCGCCCTGATTGAACTTGCGGAAAAGAATGAATTTCCCGCCTGCGATATGGGTAAGGTGCAGGAATTTGACTTGATGAGCCCTTATAGTCAAAGTCTGGTGGATTTGGTCCGCCAAAAGACCGGTGAAGAGCGGCCTTTGGAAAATGTCAAGGTGGTTGTCGATGCCGGAAACGGCGCGGGCGGGTTCTTTGTGGAAAAGGTGCTGGCGCCTTTGGGCGCCGATACCGCAGGCTCGGTCTTTTTGGAGCCGGACGGTACCTTCCCCAATCATATCCCCAACCCCGAAAATAAAGCGGCAATGGCGGCTTGCGCCGAAGCGACCTTGCAAGCGGGCGCCGAGATGGGCATCTGCTTTGATACCGACTGCGACCGCTCTGCGGTGGTGGACGCTTCGGGCAAGGAAATTAACCGCAATCGAATGATTGCAATGATCGGCGCGTTGATGCTTCGCGAGCATCCCGGCTGTACCATTGTCACCGATTCGGTCACATCCCGCGGGCTGGCGGAGTTTATTGCCGCCAAGGGCGGTGTCCATCATCGGTTTATGCGTGGCTATAAAAAGGTCATTGATGAAGCCAAGCGGTTGGAAGAGAACGGCGTTTGCGCCCCCTTGGCGATGGAGACCAGCGGCCATGGCGCTTTGAAGGAAAATCATTATCTGGACGATGGCTCCTATCTTGCCGCTCGCCTGCTTTGCGAGCTGGCTCTGCTCAAAAAGGAAGGAAAATCCTTGGTTTCTTTGATCGATGGATTGAAAGAGCCTGTTGAGTCTTTGGAATTGCGGGCAAACATTAAGGAAGCCGACTTCAAGACCTATG
Source organism: uncultured Clostridia bacterium (assembly GCA_937881855.1). GTDB lineage: Bacteria > Bacillota > Clostridia > Oscillospirales > QAKW01 > QAKW01. The sequence goes on from CALGEL010000017.1 coordinate 10,083, forward strand.
GATTTTCCGTTCTGGATGCGCTGGAAGCCCATTGCGCCAAGGAAGGCTGGGCGATGGAGAGCCCCAACTATGAAGGGGTGCGGGTCAACTTCGGCAAGGAGCAAGGCGATGGCTGGTTTTTGGTGCGGATGAGTCTGCACGACCCGGTCATCCCCATCAATATCGAAAGCGACAGCGTGGGCGGCGCCAAGGTGATTGCCGATCAACTCTATGCATTTTTAAATCAGTTTGACCAACTCGACCTGCCGACCTATTGATTTTTTGGATATTTTCCGCAAAAATCCAAAAAATTAAAAAAAATGGTTTACTAATGGCTTATATATTGTTATAATAACAGGTGGTGAATTTTCACCGGCTGAATTTGGTTAAAAAATATTCATAAAGGAGAAAGAAAAGAAATGAGCAAAAAGTTTGTTTACCTTTTCAAAGAAGGCAACGCGACCATGCGTGAGCTGCTCGGCGGTAAGGGCGCAAACCTGGCAGAAATGACCGCCATCGGTCTTCCTGTTCCCCAGGGTTTCACCGTATCTACCGAGGCTTGCACTCAGTACTATGAAGATGGCCGCAAGATCAATGATGATATCAAGGCTGAAATCCTTGAGAACATCGCAAAGATGGAAGAGATCACCGGCAAAAAGTTCGGCGATAAGGAAAACCCCCTTCTCGTTTCCGTTCGTTCCGGCGCAAGAGCTTCCATGCCCGGTATGATGGATACCATTTTGAACCTTGGCTTGAATGAAGAAGTTGTTGAGACCATGGCTGCCATGTCCGGCAATGCTCGCTGGGCGTATGACTGCTATCGTCGTTTCATCCAGATGTATTCCGACGTTGTTATGGAAGTCGGTAAGAAGTATTTCGAAGAGCTGATCGACGAAATGAAAGAAAAGAAGGGCATCACTCAGGACGTTGACCTGACCGCAGATGACCTGAAAGTTCTGGCTGAGCAATTCAAGGCTGAATATAAGAACAAAATCGGTTCCGACTTCCCCACCGATCCTGTTGAGCAGTTGATGGGCGCTGTCGAAGCTGTTTTCCGTTCTTGGGATAACCCCCGTGCAAACGTCTATCGTCGCGATAACGATATTCCCTATTCTTGGGGTACCGCTGTTAACGTTCAGATGATGGCTTTTGGTAACATGGGTGATGATTGCGGTACCGGCGTTGCCTTTACCCGCGATCCCGCTACCGGCGAAAAGGGCCTGATGGGTGAGTTCCTCACCAACGCTCAGGGCGAAGACGTTGTTGCCGGTGTTCGTACTCCGATGCCCATCGCTGAGATGGCAAATAAGTTCCCCGAAGCTTTCGAGGAATTCAATAAGGTTTGCGCCATTCTGGAAGATCACTATCGTGATATGCAGGATATGGAGTTCACCGTTGAGCACGGTAAGCTCTTTATGTTGCAGACCAGAAACGGTAAGAGAACCGCGAAGGCCGCTTTGAAGATCGCTTGCGATCTGGTTGAAGAAGGTATGATCGATAAGAAGCAGGCTGTTGCTATGATCGACCCCAGAAACCTGGATACTTTGCTGCATCCCCAATTCGATGCCAAGGCTTTGAAGGCAGCTACCCCCGCCGGTCGCGGTCTGGGTGCTTCCCCCGGCGCTGCTTGCGGTAAGGTTGTATTTACCGCCGAAGATGCAGAGGCTTGGAACGCTCGCGGCGAGAAGGTAATCTTGGTTCGCTTGGAGACTTCTCCCGAAGATATCACCGGTATGAAGGCTTCTCAGGGTATCCTGACTGTCCGCGGTGGTATGACTTCCCACGCCGCTGTTGTCGCTCGTGGTATGGGTACCTGCTGCGTATCCGGTTGCGGCGAAATCAATATGGACGAAGAGAACAAGAAGTTCACTTTGGCCGGCAAGACCTATGTGGAAGGTGATTATATCTCCATCGATGGTTCCACCGGTAATATCTATGATGGCATCATCCCCACCGTTGACGCTCAGATCGTCGGCGAGTTCGAGACCATCATGAATTGGGCCGATGAGTTCCGTACTCTGAAGGTTCGCACCAATGCAGATACCCCCGCCGATGCCGCTAAGGCTGTTGAGCTGGGCGCTGAAGGTATCGGCCTTTGCCGTACCGAGCATATGTTCTTCGAGGCTGATCGTATCGCCGCTTTCCGCGAAATGATCTGCTCCGATACTGTCGAAGAGCGTGAAGCTGCTCTGGATAAGATCCTGCCCTATCAGCAGAGCGACTTCGAGAAGCTGTATGTTGCTTTGAAGGGCAATCCGGTAACCATCCGTTTCCTGGATCCCCCGCTCCATGAGTTCGTTCCCACCGAGGAAGCCGATATCGCTGCTCTGGCCGCTGCTCAGGGCAAGACCGTTGAAGATATCAAGGCCATCATCGCTTCTCTCCATGAGTTCAACCCCATGATGGGTCACCGTGGCTGCCGCTTGGCGGTCACCTATCCTGAAATCGCTGCTATGCAGACCAAGGCTGTGATCCGCGCAGCTATCGCTGTCAATAAGGCCAACGATTTCAAGGTAAAGCCCGAAATTATGATCCCCTTGACCGGCGAAGTTAAGGAACTCAAGTACGTTAAGAATGTCGTTGTTGCTACCGCTGATGCTGAAATCGCCGCCGCAGGCGTCGAGTTGGAGTATGAGGTCGGTACTATGATCGAAATTCCCCGCGCTTGCTTGACCGCCGATGAGATCGCAAAAGAAGCCGACTTCTTCTGCTTCGGCACCAACGATCTGACCCAGATGACCTTCGGCTTCTCTCGTGACGATGCCGGTAAGTTCCTGGATGCATACTATGATAAGAAGATCTTTGAAAACGATCCCTTCGCAAAGCTGGATCAGACCGGCGTTGGCAAGCTGATGGAAATGTCCATCAAGCTTGGTAAGCCCGTCAACCCCGCTCTGCATTGCGGTATCTGCGGTGAGCACGGCGGCGACCCTGTCTCTGTCGAGTTCTGCCATAAGATCGGTCTGGACTATGTATCCTGCTCTCCCTTCCGCGTACCTGTAGCTCGCCTCGCTGCCGCTCAGGCTGCTATCAAGGAAAGCAAATAATTGTTGACTTTATAAAACAAACTCCCCACCGAGCAATCGGTGGGGAGTTTTTATAGTTGTTGATAAGTTTATTTATTGGTGATATAATGGGTGGTGAGGTGAGAATGATGATATATACCCCAAAAACCAAGCAAGCGCTCAAACTGTGCTTTGAAGCACACAAGGAACAAGTCGACAAGAGCGGTATACCCTATGTTTTTCATCCGTTCCATTTGGCAGAGCAGATGCAAACCGAAGAAACAACGGTGGTTGCATTGCTGCACGATTTGGTGGAAGATACCCCCTACACCGTTGAAGATTTAAAAGGGATGGGGTTTGATGAAAATATCACCGATGCGATTGCGCTGATGACCCATGCAGACGATGTCGACTATATGGACTATGTGCGCGAAATCAAAAAGAACCCCATTGCCAAAGCGGTCAAGCTTGCAGACTTAAAGCATAATTCCGATTTGACAAGATTAGATGTCATCGACGAAAAAGCATTAAGCAGAAGAGAAAAATATTTAAAAGCGATGGCGCTTTTAGAAGAATAAATCACTTGGTTTTTTTGCGGGAGATATAGATAAAAGCGCAACCGTATTCGCTTTTCAACAAGACATATTTCGGCTTACTTTCGGCCGTTTTGGTCAAAACCCCATCGGGAAAAACTTTGAGCCAGCCAAGAAGCAAGGCGGCGTTGATATGACCGTCCACATCGGGGCAATAATAAAGCCGCTGCCTTTTTGCTTTGAGCAGTTCCAGCTCTTCGATGGAAGGCTTGCTGATGATGGTGTCGTATTTTTCGGTCGCATCAAAGTCCTGACGAAAACCGCAGTTCATCTGCGCAGGTCGGGTTGTTTTGAATTTTCTCGGAAGACGAATGTTCAAAAAAACCTTGCCCCTTGAAGCATTGATGCGGATCGAAAGAACACCGTTTTTATCTTTAAACCAAAACGACCCTACTTTTTTGAGAGCAAACAGATCAAGAAGCGCATTTTTAATTTGCTTTTTCAATTTTAAATTTTTCAATAATAACATTGGATCCACCTCCGGCAGAAAAATATATACTCATTATATTGTAATCGAAAATTTTAGTCAATGGTTACGCGAATAATAGCATGGGAGATGAGAATATGACGCTTGAAAAATATCGGATCATACATAGTACGCTCATTGAGCAATACCAATGGATCGAGTTTGATTTAGAAGGCTTATATGCGGCAATTGCCGACGAGCCGTTTTCCAAGGCGCTTCGGGGAATTGAAAAAGACTCTATCGGCGGCGTTGTGCGTGAAATCAAAAAGATCGAAAAAGAAAAGAACATCACCGTCTTTACCGCCGACGAATATCAAGAACTTGATTTTCTGCGAGAGCGAAGAAATTTTTGGAGCCATGTGTGCTACACAGAGGCATACGATAAAATTACAGGCGTTCCCCAAAACGAAACGATGCTTTTGACTGATTTGCGGAAGGCGGAAACCTTCTTGGAACATTTGCGAAAAATCAAGGACGAGCAGATGGAGAAAAATCGCGAAAAGATTATAAATTCCCTTTTTCGCTGACAGAGCAAGAAAAGCAAAACAAATCCCCACCGCAGATGCGGTGGGGATTTTATTGTCACAAAAGCGGGGGTTGGGGCGTATTATTATTGAAATTGTTAATATTTTCTTGCTTTACAGCGACACAAGAGATATGTTATAATAGGCGATAGCGTTATGTTTTAAGGAGACCCGGTTTCAGTGAAAAAAGTTTTAGCAAGTATTTTAATATTTTTGATGCTGCTTTCGGCGATGCCCATCGCGGTTGCGGCAGATACATCCTTTGCCGATGTGGCGGCAGGGGCTTATTATTACGATGCGGTCCGTTGGGCGGTGGAAAAGGCCATTACCAACGGTGTCGAGCAGGGGCGGTTTGACCCGGAAGGGTATTGCACCCGCGCCCAAGCGGTCACTTTCTTATGGCGCGCCGCAGGAAAACCCTTGCCGACCGATAGCCGCAATCCTTTTACCGATGTACCCGCCGACGCCTATTATCATACCGCGGTGCTTTGGGCGGTGGAGCAGGGGATCAGCAACGGTGTCGGCGATGGGAAGTTCGCCCCCGACCTGCAATGCACTCGCGCCCAGATTGCCACCCTGCTTTATCGGCTGGCCGCCGCTTCTGCCCCCAAGGCAGTCAACCCCTTTTCTGATGTGGTTGCAGGGGCCTACTATTATGATGCGGTGCTTTGGGCGGTGGAGCAGGGGATTACCAACGGTGTCGGCGATGGGAATTTCGCCCCCGACCTGCAATGTACCCGCGGGCAGATCGTTACCTTTATGCACCGCGGCAAGACCTTGTTTGAGCCGCCGATAGAAGAAGAGCCGCCGATAGAAGAAGAGAAAGAAGAAATTATCCTTCCCCAAGGGGCCCGTTTATTTAGCAATGAGTATGCAGGTTACAGCCTGATGGTGGGCGGGGAATTTTTTGCCGACCTTTCCCTTGCGGGGGTGGTGGCGCGGTTGCAAAGCGGCGATACCGATATCGAAATCTATAAGCAGTCCTTGGCGGATATTTCCGCTGAGTATTATACCAACAGTCTCTACGACGGCTTTTTGGAAAATACGGTGGATCATACCACCACCCTGCGTGAAACCCGAAAATACGGCGGGCGGACGGTGAAGGTCACCGCTTGGCACAGAGAAGCGCTTTCGAAGGTCGAAGGAGATAAAAATCATTATCTCTATTTCGATGTGGTGGAAAAGGATGCGGTCTATTCCATCTATATCAAATCCGCAAAAGATCTAACCCCTGAGCAGTATTGTTACCTTGCGCAAACGTTGGAGATTTTTGCACCCACAAAGCAACCGCCTGCATTTCACGGCGCACCGGTGCAAAAGCAGTGGTCCGAAGAAACGGCGGCATTTTATGAGACCTATTATGGCGCCGATGCCCAGCAGACTTGGGGCATTATGGAGCCGAACGCCGCAGGTCCCGGCGATTTTTCCGTCGTCGATGAATATGAAGACGCGCTCAACTATGAATTTTCCGTCCTTTCCACATATACCGGTTTCAGCCAGAATTCTTTGATGATGCTGGACCATCGGCTTTGGGGTGCGTGGGAGGCGGGCAAGGTGTTGCAGCTTTCTCTCCAACCCGATTCCGCCAAGAATGGCAACATTATGTATGAGATCCTGCAAGGAATGTGGGACGATGTTTTGGATGTCTACATCCAAAAGATCCAAGACTTTGGCCATCCGGTGATGATTCGGTTGATGAACGAGATGAACGGAGATTGGTGCGAGTATTCCGGTGTTCGGTACTCCAACGATCCCTTGATCTATAAAGAAGTCTATCGCTATATCTATCGGCGGTTTGAACAAGCGGATGTGGATAACGTTCTTTGGATTTGGAACCCCAACAACATCTCCTACCCCACCGTCGATTGGAACCATACCCTGATGTATTACCCCGGCGATGAATTTGTCGATATTGTGGGGCTGACCGCCTTCAATACCGGCACATATTACGAATCCTTCGGCGAAAAATGGCAGGATTTCACCACCCTTTATCAAGATCTTTATGCCCAATATTGCCAGTGGTTTGACCACCCGCTGATGTTTACCGGCTTTTCCTGCGCTGAGAAGGGCGGGGATAAATGGGAATGGACCGAAGATATGTTCCAAAAGATAGGGCAGTACGACCGCGCCAAGGTTTTGGTTTGGTGGGATCATGTGGACTATGATCCGAAAGACCCGACGAAAATCGCCCGCGATTATCGTATTCGGGGTCAAACGGTGGATGTTTTCGGTCTCTTTATGAAATATATCGGCACCCCCGACCCCGAGCCGGAAGAACCGGAAGAGCCGGAGAATCCCGACCCGGAGACTCCCGACCCCGAAATGCCCGAAGGGATGACTCCGCCGAACAATAAAGACGGAATG
>CALGEL010000018.1 GCA_937881855.1 uncultured Clostridia bacterium
ATAAAAAAATCGGCGCAAACAGTACGCGCTTTGGCTACCTCGAACTACCGGCGAGGCAGCCTATTTGTTCAAAAAAACACCTATTTTCACAACTTTTACAAATAAATTGTGAATTTAAGGAGTAAAATTCGCGCTTTTCATTTTGGTTTACATAAACGTTTGTGCAAAACATACAAAAATGCAGGGCCTAAAAATTTAGACCCTGCATTTTTGTTTATAATGTACACTTCGTATCATTCGTTCTTTAATAGATTATTTTTGATTTCCCACAACTTTTGAGAATAATCGACATAATATTCATGAGGATTTTCGAAACGTTTCACTTCGTCCCACAATAGGTCCATTTGACCCAAGGAATAATCTCGAATTTCTTTTGTTGACGGTTTTTTATAGACCAACTCCCCTTCTTTGAAGATCAATTCAAGAAGCGGAACCGCTTTATAATTTGAAACGACCTGTTTCTTCCATGTATGAACAGGATCGAATAATGTATAGGGTTTCGTTTGATCAATTTCCTCGTCATGCAATGTGATAAGATCCGCAATCGCCTTCCCCGTATCGTTAGAAAATAGCCTATAAACCTGCTTAAAACAAGGCGTTGTTATCTTCTCAATATTCTCTGAAATCTTGATTTTTGGAGTGATGGAGCCATCCGCCTCTTCGACAGCCACAATTTTATAAACTCCACCAAAAACCGATTCACTCCGCGATGTGATCAACCTTTCTCCCACGCCAAAAAGATCGATTTTTGCGCCTTGATTTAAGCAATCGCGAATGATATATTCATCCAAAGAATTGGACACCATTATTTTGCAATCCGTATACCCCGCTTCATCCAAAATAGCACGAATTTTTTTAGATAAATAGGTAATATCACCGGAATCGATTCGGACTGCCACCGGCCGACATCCCATTGGTTTGAGCACTTCATTAAAACAACGAATTGCATTCGGCAAGCCCGATTTCAACACATTAAATGTATCAATCAAAAGTACACAAGATTTGGGATAGTTTCTTGCATAAGCAGCAAACGCCTCATATTCGCTCGGGAAGCTTTGAACCCAGCTGTGCGCCATCGTCCCGCTGGACGGAACTCCATATAATTTATCACACAACGTATTTGAAGTTCCGGCGCAACCCGCAATATATGCAGCACGCGCACCCATTACAGATGCCGCAGTTCCATGGGCGCGACGAGCACCAAATTCGCTTACACCGCGTCCATCGGCAGCACGAACAATACGAGATGCCTTTGTTGCAATCAGGCTTTGATGATTCAATGTGAGCAAGATCATCGTTTCAAGTAATTGCGCTTGAATTGCAGGCCCACGAACAACAAGGATCGGTTCTCCCGGAAACACAGGCGTCCCCTCGGGAACCGCATATACATCGCAGCTAAACTTAAAGTTGCGTAGGTATTCCAAAAATCCTTCGGAGAAGATTCCTTTTTCTCTCAAAAACTCGATGACTTCATCTGAATAGGAAAGATTTGAAATGTAGTCGATTACCTGATCTAAACCGCAGCAAATCGCATAACCGCCGCGATCCGGAATTCTGCGAAAGAAAACGTCAAAATAAACGATTTGTTCTCCTTTCCCTTCGCAGAAAAAGCCATTACTCATCGTAAATTCATAAAAATCATTCAGTAAACTTAATTCAAATTCCGACTTCATCTTTAACGCTCCTCGAATGAAATTTCGAGTTAATTATACCATAATTTTATAAATTATCAATCATTTTTAAATTCGATTTGAAATTCACTTCTCTTTATGATATTATTTTTATGGATTTTTAATTAAAAATGCAATTATAATCGACATTATAATTGCCGCGATCCAATCGCCCATACCATCACCCATAAAACCATATGCCTATCAAACCAAAATATTTCAAGGAATGCTATGAATTTTAAAAATCACTCATTATTTATATTAACAACTTTAATCGTCTTCTTCCCTATCGGAGTTGTTATTCTCATAATTTCCGACCACCCACCAAAAAGAAAGTGGATTTTGGGAGGTGTCGGGTTGTTCCTTTTTCTGTCCATCTTATCGCTATCTTTTTTATTCCCCGCCAACAAAAACAAACTTGATGATTTTGACATCTTTGTATCAAGAGAGACTCTAACGATAGGTCAATCAGGCGGTTTATTTTTAACCAACAAAGCAAAATATTTAACCGAATATACCATCACCTGCGACTCCGATATACTTTCTCTAAATAACAACGTATATACTGCAAAACGCGTTGGCTCTGCTCGTTTGATTGCCACAGCCAACGGAACAACAAAAAGTGTTTATATCAACGTCATTGAAGGAGAGTCCACACTCGAAACGGTATACGCCTCCCCATCGGGCAACCGATACCACAAAACCGCATCCCACGCAGGAAAAAACGCTGTCGAGATCACCGAAGAAGATGCGCTCCAATCTCAAAAAGCACCTTGCTTAACATGCTATAAAAAATAAAAACCGAAGCATATTTCTATGCTTCGGTTTTTTATGGTGCGGATAAGAGGACTTGAACCTCCACCGAGTTGCCCCGACTAGAACCTGAATCTAGCGCGTCTGCCAATTCCGCCATATCCGCATTTCATTGCCTGATCGGCAACGGATATATAATATCAAAGCCGACTTAAATTGTCAACACCTTTTTGAATATTTTTTATTTAAATCTTATTTTTTTAATTTTTCCAAAGTCTTATCCATAAACCGCTTGGAATCAACAATAAAACGCTCGTGATACGCCTTGCCGATCATCCCTGCTTCATCCGACGCTTCAATCTCAAAAACAAGCTTTCTGCCATCGATTTGCACTAAATTGCTGTTGCAAATAACCTTCATGCCAATCGGAGTTGCGGCAAGATGCTCCACATTGATTTTGATGCCAACCGTGGTCATTCCTTCGTCCAATTCGTTCTCAACACTTTCAGCCGCCGTTTGCTCCATCAAAGCAATCATTGCAGGCGTTGCAAAAACATCGAGTGTACCGCTACCAACCATCTTGGCGGTTTTTTCTGCATCAACTTTTAATTCAATTTGATTTTTAATTCCATGCTCCATTTCATTTTCTCCCGATTATCCTCAAATAAAATAAAATCCGAACTCAGCAACTGCCGAGTTCGGTTCATGGTGCGAAAGACGGGACTTGAACCCGTACGGTGTTAACCACACGCCCCTCAAACGTGCGCGTCTGCCAGTTCCGCCACTCTCGCTCAAATGCCTTACTATTATAGCAACGCCTATCGGAAAAGTCAATACCCATTTTTGAAATTCCGCCTTGAAAATCTATCTTTTTTTTGATATCATATATAAAACAATAAAAAAGAAAGGAGCCATTATGAAGGCCGCATACTACACTCTCGGTTGCAAAGTAAATCAATATGACACACAATTGATGCGAGAACAAATGGAATCCGCAGGCTATCAAACGGTATCCTTTAGCGAATCGTCAGATGTCTATATCGTAAACACCTGCACTGTCACGCAGATTTCCGACAAAAAGTCTCGTCAAATTACAGCGCGTGCCAAGCGTTTAAACCCCGATAGTATTCTTGTCATCTGCGGTTGCTTTGCCCAGGTGGCACCGCAAGCAGCAGCCGCGCTTAAAGGCGCAGATATCATCATCGGAACTTCTAACCGCAAAGATATTCTTGCATATATCGAACAATTCAAAAAAGATCGAAAGCAAATCGTTGATGTTGATAACTGTGGGACTTTGGATAAAGAAGAAATCCACAACTTTGCCGAAAAAACCCGCGCAGTTTTAAAAATCGAAGACGGTTGCGAGAATTATTGTTCCTATTGTTTAATCCCCTTTGCCCGCGGTAAAATTCGTTCCAAGCCATTGGAAATCATCAAAAAAGAAGCCTCTGCGCTCTCCGCAAACGGATACCGTGAAATTGTGTTAACCGGCATCCATTTGGGCTCCTATGGCAAAGAAAATGGTTCTCCCTGTTTGGAAAAAGCAATTCAAGCGGTGGCATCCATTAAAGAGATCGAGCGAATTCGCCTGGGTTCTTTAGAACCGCGGATCATCACCGAGAAATTTTTAGACGAAATCAAAGACATCCCCGCTCTTTGTCCGCATTTTCATCTTTCCTTGCAAAGCGGGTGCGATAAAACCTTGCGCGCTATGAATCGGCATTATACTGCGGAAGATTACCGCCAAGCTGTTCGCTTACTTCGTTCCACTTTTAGTCAATGCTCCATCACTACTGACATTATCGTTGGTTTTCCCGGGGAAACCCAAGAAGATTTTGAAGAAAGCCTGCGCTTTGCTGACGAAATAAAATTTGCAAAAATTCATATCTTCCCCTTTTCTGCTCGAGAAGGAACCAAGGCCGCAAAAATGCCCAATCAGTTGACCAAAAGCATAAAAGCCGAACGTGTCAAGACTATGGAAGAAGTCGAAAAAAAGAACCGTATTGATTTCTGGAAGGCAATGGTCGGAACCGAGCAAAAAATCATGCCCGAAGAAGAAAAAAACGGGTATATTTACGGTACAACCGCAAACTATTGCCCCATTCGATGGAAAGGCACTTTAAGTAAATCACCAAAAATTATTAAAATCATTGCCGAAGACAGCGAAGGCTTAATCGGCGAACCAATTTAAAAGAGCGATGCTTTACGCATCGCTCTTTTTATTATTTGAAGAATAACGGCAACGGAGCTAGGGTGATAATATCATCGCGTTCGATGGCATCTCCTTCCGCAAGGATCGCCATTTTAGCAACAATTTCACCGCCCGCTTCGGTCACCAATTTTTCCAATGCCAGCAAAGATTCACCGGTGGAAATTACGTCATCGACAATGACAACACGCTTGCCGTTCATTGCATCGCGGTCTTCTCCATCGATACACAAAATTTGCTTTTTCTCTGTTGTGATAGAGTTTACCTCAACGGTAAAGATATCTTTCATATACAGTTTCGGCGCCTTTCTCGCCAGAACATAGCGATTTTCACCGGATTGACGCGCCATCTCATGAATCAAAGGAATTCCTTTGGATTCCGCTGTAATCATAACGTCATGCGGGGGTATTTTTTTGAGCAATTCCGCCGCACAAGCCTCGGTCAATTCAACATCGCCAAAGATAACAAACGCCGCAATATCTAAATGTTCATTCACAGGGCAGATCGGCAGATCACGTTCCAGCCCTGCGACTCTCAATTTATAAGTATCCATCAACAACACTCCTTAACACATTTTCATCGAAAGTTGTTCTCCACCCAACAAATGGAAATGCAGATGAAAAACACTTTGACCGGCATATTCTTTGCAGTTGCTGACAACACGGAATCCTTGATCCAAATTCAACTCTTTTGCCAGCTTAGCGATCACCTCAAAAATATGAGCAACCACTGCGCTATTGGTTTCATCAATTTCGGCCACATTAGCAATATGCTCTTTCGGAATAACGAGAACATGGACTTTTGCATTGGGATTAAGGTCATAAAAAGCAACAACCTTATCATCTTCATAAACCTTATTGCTGGGGATCTCCCCTGCGGCAATCTTACAAAAAATACAATCGCTCATTTTGCACTCCTCATTTCATCATGGAACGAACAAATTCCTCTACCTGACCCAAAGCATCCGCCGCTTTGGAAACATCGCCCATACCCGCCATTGCGCTATCGGGCTTACCGCCGCCTTTACCGCCGGTGACACCCGCAACCATAGCAATCAATTTGCCGGCAAGAACGCCCTTGTCGATGGCCTCCTTACTGCTAACAGCAAGCAAATTACCTTTTTCGCCGCAGATATTTGCCAATACAGCAACGAAATTATTATGGTTTGCCTTTAAGTCATCACCCAACTCGCGCAGGGTCTTGACATCACCATCTTTCAAAGTTGCAGTGACGATCTGAATGCCATCTACCACAGGCACATTTTCAAACATTGCGCCGGATTGTTGCTCAGCCATCTTTTTATTGGCGGCAGCAAGAGCGTTATTCAAAGTCTTAACTTCTTCCATCAAAGAGCGGCACTTAGGCAACAAATTCTGAACAGAGTTGCATTTTAAAGCAGCCGCTGCTTCACCAATTTCTTTTTGATAATGGTCCAGAAGATCCAAAACACCGCTACCGGTAACCGCCTCGATACGACGAACGCCCGAAGCAACACCGTTTTCACCAATGATCTTAAACAAGCCCATTTTACCGGTATTTTGAATATGAGTACCACCGCAAAGTTCAATCGAAGCATTAGGTACTTCAACTACACGAACGCGATCACCGTATTTTTCACCAAACAAAGCCATTGCGCCCTTTTCTCGCGCTTCTTCAATGCTTGTTTCGTAATTCAAAACTTCAATACCACTTAAAATAATCTCATTAACACGCTTCTCAACCGCATCGAGTTCTTCTGCGGTCATTGCAGAAAAGTGTGTAAAGTCAAAGCGAACTGCACGCTCGTTTACCAACTGACCTGCCTGCTCAACATGGTTACCGAGAACTTCGCGCAAAGCCGCTTGCAGCAAATGCGCCGCAGTATGGTTTCTGCGAATTGCGGTACGGCGTTGGGCATCGATGGAAGCACAAACCTTATCACCGACACTCAATGCGCCGCTTTCCAATTTTCCGAGATGCATAAATACACCACTTGCATTCTTGGTGGTATTTTCGACGATAAAACGCGCATTTTCTGTTTCAATAACACCGCTATCACCGACCTGACCGCCGCCTTCGCCATAGAAAGCGGTTTCACCCAAAATTACAATGGCTTTTTCGCCTTCCAAAACGGTGTCTTTTCTCTCGCCATCTGCGATCAGAGCCAAGACAGAAGACTCTGCCGAGTCTTTTTCATAGCCAAGGAAGATGGTCTTTTCAATACCATCCAACGACACTTCATCACTCTTCCAAGACTCACCATCGGATGCCTTTCTGGAATCACGCGCCAAGGTGCGTTGTTCTTCCATCAATTTGGCAAAACCTTCTTCATCCACAGTCATTCCTTTTTCTTGCAGAATATCGCGGGTAAGGTCCAAAGGAAATCCATAGGTATCATAAAGCTTAAATGCATCTGCGCCGGAAAGCACACCGCCCTCTTTAATCAACGCCTCCAAGATAGAAAGACCTTGATCAATGGTCTTGGAGAATGCGGCTTCTTCATAAGAAATGACTTTCTTGATTAAGGACTCTTTTTCAACCAATTCGGGATAACCGGCTTTATTCTCGCAGATAACAACATCGCAAAGATCCTGCAAGAACGGTTTATCGATGCCAAGCAATTTTCCATGCCGTGCTGCGCGACGAATCAAGCGGCGCAAAACATATCCTCTGCCCTCATTGGACGGAATAACGCCGTCACAAATCATAAAGGTGGATGCACGCGCATGATCGGTAATGGCACGAATGGAAATATCATTCTTTACATCCTTACCATAGGTGACATTAGCAATTTTGCACACACGATCCAGAATGTTGCGAATGGTGTCAACTTCAAACATATTGTCTACGCCTTGAATAACACAAGCGAGACGCTCTAAGCCCATACCGGTATCAATATTCTTGTTTTCCAATTCAGTATAGGTGCCGTCACCCATATTATTGAACTGAGAGAAAACATTGTTCCAAATCTCCATATAGCGATCGCACTCGCAACCGGGTTTGCAATCAGGAGAACCGCAACCATATTTTTCACCGCGATCAAAATAAATCTCGCTACAAGGGCCGCACGGACCGGTGCCATGCTCCCAGAAGTTATCCGCCTTGCCCAAGCGAACAATGCGTTCTTCGGGAATGCCGATTTGATCCTTCCAAATGGCATAAGCTTCGTCGTCGCTTTCATAAATGGAAGGCCAAAGCAGATCGGCAGGAATTTCCATCGTTTCAGTCAAAAACTCCCAAGCCCATTGGATTGCTTGTTCCTTAAAATAATCACCGAATGAAAAGTTACCGAGCATTTCAAAATAGGTACCGTGACGAGCAGTATGCCCCACGCGCTCCAAATCGGGTGTTCGAATACATTTTTGGCAAGTTGTAACTCTATTTCTCGGTGGCTTTACTTCGCCGGTAAAGAATTTTTTCATCGGCGCCATGCCCGAGTTAATCAGCAGCAACGATTTATCATTATGCGGCACCAGCGAAAAACTGTCTAACCGCAAATGGTCCTTCGATTCAAAAAACGAAAGAAACTTTTCTCTGATTTCATTCAAACCCATGTACTTCATAAAACAAACCCTCTCCTTTAAAATATAAAAAGCACCTCGAACAAATAGGGACGGATTCATCTCCGCGGTACCACCCTAATTGCACGAAAGTGCCACTCTTTCCTTTGCCGTTAACGCCGATCTTACGGTATGATTCGGAAAAACAGCCACCGCATCCCCCTCTGCAAAAAGCTCTCACCAATGCTTTTCTCTCTGTACGCAGCCGAAAAAGCGGGATTTTTCGTCATCATCATACCTTTTTAGTATATCATACTTTCTTATTCTGTCAAGTGATTTTCGGTGATAAAATCACACATTTCTTGAAACACCGGGCCGCAAGTTTTCCCACCCGAAGCTCCATCTTCCGCAAAGACGGTGATGACATATTGGGGATCGTCTGCCGGATAAAACCCGGTAAAATAGGTGTTGATTTTTTCCTTACCGTTTTTAATAATTCCTGTTTGCGCGCTTGCAGTCTTTCCACCGGCGTTCATATAACTCGGTTTTGCCTCTTTCCCTGTTCCGCTTTCTATGGTTTTAACGCAATAACGGCGTAATTTTTCGGCATTTTCCTTACTCAAAATCTCTTTTGCTTCGCCCGCAGTTTTCTCGTTCTTGATTTTTCCGTTGATATATGTGCCTTTAAAAAGCTGAACTTCCTGCAATAATCCCCCGTTTGCAATCGCCGCAGTCATTCTCGCCACCTGCAACGGCGAGGAGGTTAATTCTCCTTGTCCAATGCTCATATTCGCCAATTCAATATTACTTCCCTTGACCGAAAATGTCCCCTTTGATGCCGAAATCGATCCCAAGACATCGATCTTTTCATCATAACCAAATCGATGTGCCATTTCCGCTATTTTTTCATAGCCAAGCAATTGCCCGACCGCGATAAAATAAGCATTGCAAGATTCTGCAAACGCCTTTTCCAACCCTATTTCTCCATGACCGTCGCTATGATGACAGGCAAACGTATAGTCGTTGATCTGAATTCCGCCATTACATGTGTATTTGAACTCCTCCATTCCCGCCTCCAACACACAAGCTGCGACAATGATCTTAAAAACCGAACCGACTGTTTGCGCACTAAATGCACGATTGATCAGTTCCCCATTAGTGGAATCCAAATATTCTGCAATTCGCTCTTCCTCGTAGCCGGGATTGGAGCAAACCGCCTTTATTTCTCCGTTTTTACAGTTTAAAATCACTGCGGCACCGACATCAATATAACGATCCATAGACCGCTCCAATGCGATAGATAAATCTTTATTTAAGCTAAGAACTATCCCGTTTTCGGTTGCTTGCTCGGTCTTTGTTTCCATCCCCAACCCTGCAATCAATCCATCCAATGCATCCGCTGAATATTGCACCTTCACTTCCGAAGAAAACAAACTCAAAAAGGAATCATATTCTTTTTCAACACCGGCAACACCAACTTCCCCCGCCTCATCTAAATAGCCAAGTAAATGGGTGGCAACTCCGCTGTATCGCTCCTCCCCTTCAAAAATCGTCACACCATCCAACGAGGGAATATCTTCTTTTAATTTTAGAACAAAAGGTGTTTCTTTTTTCAGTTTTTCTTTTATTTTTTCTGCGTTTCCTTTACTGTTTTCAATGATATACTCTGTCTTTTCCCTTGGAAATTCGCGCGGATCAATCACCGCATATAAACAGGATTGATTTCCCGCAATTTCTTCCATTTTTTCATCATAAATCACACCTCTGGTTCGATAAAGCGTGATCGTCCCTTGCCTTCTGCTCACCATATTTTGGGCGGTTTGCGCATTCTTGCCGCAAGAAAGAATAAAACAACGCATCAAAACAGTTGCAAAAGCCAAAACAAGGCCCATATAGAACCAAACAGATCGACGTACCATATTAAATCACCCCCAAAAAGTATGCCCGATTTGCCAAAATATTTTCATTGACTTTTAACATTAAAATGGTATAATTATTTTAGAACATTTGTTCTTTTTTGGAGGCCGTTTATTTTGGAACGTATTATTTTACATTCAGATTTAAATAACTTTTTTGCTTCGGTTGAAGCGGTCAAAAACCCGCTTTTACGCGGCAAATGTTTTGCCGTTGCCGGAGATCCCGAAAAACGTCATGGCATCGTATTAGCCAAAAGCCAAGAGGCAAAAAATCTTGGTATTCGCACCGGCGATACCATTTGGGAGGCGCGCCAAAAATGTAAGGATTTAATTTTGGTCAAGCCCGATATGTCTGCATATCATCATTATTCTCGCCTGGTTCACGAAATTTATCGCCAATATACCGATAAAATTGAGCCCTTTGGCATCGATGAGGCCTGGTTGGATGTCACCGGCAGTACCCGTCTTTTCGGATGCGGAGCAAAAATCGCCTATGAAATCCGAAAAAAGATCAAAGAAGAACTTGGAATGACGGTATCCATCGGTGTTTCCTATAATAAAATTTTCGCAAAATTAGGAAGCGATCTAAACAAACCGGACGCAACCACCATCATATCCAAAGATAATTTCAAATCCATTGTTCATCCGCTCCCCGTTTCCGACCTTCTGTTTGTAGGAAGATCCACCAGAGAAAAATTATATCAACACGGAATTCGAACCATCGGAAATTTAGCAGAAACCGACCCGAACTTTTTAAGGCTTTTACTTGGAAAAATGGGCGCTACGCTTTATCAATATGCCATCGGTTCAGAACACATTGGAATCGATGTATTAGAGCCGCCGGAGGTCAAATCCATAAGCAATTCTGTCACCTCCTCCAAAGATCTTACAACAACCGATGATGTTCGAATGCAGCTGATGCTGTTGGCAGAACAGGTCTCTTCGCGTATGCGTCGCAAACATCTCCACGGAACCTTGATCTCGTTATTTATTCGAGATGCGCATTTTCGCACCATTACCCGCCAACGTAGCCTACCCCTTCCCACCAATAACGCAGCAGAAATCACCAACGAATGTTTTTCTCTTTTTCAGCAGCATTATGACCTTTCAGTTCCCATCCGATGTATTGGATTGGGTGTTTCCAAACTAACTCCCGATAGCGGCGATCTTCAACTTACCCTTTGGGATCTAAATAACGAACGAATTAAGGTGCAAACCTTGGATCAAACAGTTGATCTGCTGCGGGATCGCTATGGATTTGATTGCATTGTTCGCGGCGGTTGCCTGCACCGACATTTGAAGAACTATACTGTCCCAAACGAACCGGGCGAAGTTTCCTCTTTTTGCACGTTGCCCGGTTGCCATATATAAAAAACCGGAAGAAAAAATCCTTCCGGTTTAATTATTATTCAGCTAAATGCGCCATGGAATTGGCAATATCCTGATCGATGCAAGAAAAGCGCTTCTCAAAATCATCCAACGCCCTTAATGCAGTGTTCATTCGATCTACCGCTTCTCTTCGTTCCGCCAAAACATTAGATTTCAATGCTTTATAATCAGAAATCAGCAAACGATACCGCTGCTCGGCATCCTCGCGTAAAGCCTTTGCCCGATCTTGAGCGTCTTTAATAATAGCTTCAGCATCTGTTTTCGCCTTGATCATCAAATCGGCCAAAACTTCGCGATTATCATCATAAAGTTGCGCTCTTCTGCGCAACTCCTGAACTTCGTCTGCTTGGCTTTGGATCCGCTGATTGATTTCAGAACGAGCAACCGCCTCGTATTTCGGCGCCATCTCTACCTCAATCTTTTGCCGCATTTCCTTTTCAATGGCAGGACGCAATTCTTCGGCAATCTGCTCACGCAACTGCTCATAAAGTTCCGCAGTCACCTCTTCAACGATAGAAGCACGAACCTCTTCCGCATCGGCAACAATGCGTTGTTGCTCTTCGCGATCTTCTCGCTGCTCATCTTCCATCTGCTCCAAACGAGCATGGACTTCGTCCAATTCTTTTTGAAGCATAGTCGCCTGACGATTTAAGCTATCAATATAAGCGATAACTTCATCTTTATTATACCCTTTAAAAGAAGTCTTGAAAATCTCGGAATTTGCCATGGTCGGCCTCCCAATCAATTATAATAAAAACATCATAACACAACCGATGATAAAAAGCAAGATTTTTCGAGCCCTATCCATTGTTTTTGAAAAAACAGTTGCAATTTAAAACAAATAATAGTATAATAAGTAATCGTTAATGCGCCCGTAGCGCAGTTGGATAGCGCGTCAGACTCCGACTCTGAAGGCCGCTGGTTCGAATCCAGTCGGGCGTACCATCAGCAAAAGCCGTCAGCCTTCGGGTTGGCGGTTTTTAATTACTGATAAGGAGGCCTTGAAATGAATTATGATATCATCGTTGTCGGCGGCGGAGTTGCCGGCGTTGCGGCGGCGCTCGAAGCCGCAAGAAGCGATAAAAAGGTTCTTTTAATTGAAAAAACCACGCAACTTGGCGGTCTTGCCACCATTGGGCTGATCAATCTCTTTGTCCCTATGTGTAATGGACGCGGTGTGCAGATCATCAAAGGTATGGCCGATGAGTTTCTTCGTTTATCCATTCAATATGGTTTTGATACTATTCCGGATGAATGGAAGAACGGCGAACCGGGCTTTGGCAATTCCCTGCAACGGTTAAGAAGTAAATATTCCCCCGCCATTTTCTCTTTGGTTTTATGCGAAGTATTGGCAAATCATAAAGTAGACATCTTGTTTGATACTGTTGTAACCGGTGCCGATACCGAAAACGGTTGTGTTAAAAACATTACCGTATTCAATAAGTCCGGTTTTTCCACATATGAAGCCAAGATGTATGTAGACGCCTCCGGCGATTCCGATCTCTTGCATTTTGCCGGCGTACCCACCGTCACCGGCGGAAATTATCATACATATCTCGCCTTTTCAACTGACATTGAGAACTGCAAAAAAGTAGTTGAAACAGGTAATATTGCCAATTTGATCAAAACCAAGAGCGGCGGACGTGCAAATCTCTATGGCAGAGGGCATCCCGAAGGCAAAAAACTATGGGATGGAACCGATGGAAACGATGTCAGCAATTATTTCGTCGAAAACCAAATTCAATTATTGGAACGAATCAAAGAAGATGACCGCAATTCCAGAGATATTACCCTTCTTCCGTTTATGCCCCAATTTCGTACCACTCGACATATCGACGGCGATTACACCTTGAAAGAATCCGATGCTTATAAACATTTCAACGATTCTGTCTGCGCCATCTGCGATTTCGAACGCCGCGACTTTCTCTATGAAGTATCCTATCGGACAATGATCCGTAGCGGATATTCCAACGTTATCGCCGCGGGGCGTTGCGCCAGCGGCGAAGGATATGGTTGGGATGTATTACGCGTCATCCCGCCCGCAATCCTGACAGGTCAAGCGGCAGGCGCCGCAGCTTCCCAAGCCATCGATACCGAAAAAGCAATTACCGATATTGATATCTCGATTTTGCAAAATCGCTTGGAAAAAGAAAATGTCATCATTCATTTTGATGATTCTCTCATCCCCGAAGATACCACCAAAATCGAAACCGTGGATATTGGCCATATTTAACAATATTTTCGACGTATTTTCGTTCCTACTCATCGCATACTATCTTTGGAGGAACTTAAAATGAAATCCAAAGAAAAGAAGGATGTTGTCCCCTATTACTGTACGTTACCGATGCTTCAACCGGATTATAAGACCGAAGATGCCAAGGTGACTATTCCGCAGGACGATGATGTCAAAATTACCCGAGGATGGAGTGAAGACCTCAAACTTTAAAAATCCGGCTCATCTGAGCCGGATTTTTCTTTTTTATTGCACCGTGCAATAATCTGTGCTATAATAAGAAAAAACTCGGAGAATATGGAGGATATATAAATAATGTCTAAAAAAGTACAAAAGATGTCTACCATTGAAATATTAGATACCTTTATTCCTATTTTTTCCGTCTGCTGGGTAATGATTTTTTCCTATATCGCCCTTTTTAACGAGAGCGCAACTCTGGCTTATATTACTATTGTTCCGATCTTTTTCCTTTTCGGATTATATATGATCGGCAGTGCAATCTATTGTTACAAAGAGCTGGAAATTTTACGGTCTTTTGATAAAGATACAACCGAAATTGAAAAAAGAAACCGCAAAAAAGCACCCAAACTAAATAAAACCAAGCTCATCATCGGCGGTTGTTGTATTGTCGCCGGAATTGTTCTTTGCATTGTATTATAATATAAACAAAAAGAAAAACCGCCCCGATTGGAGCGATCCTTCAATGTGGAGCTGCTAACCAGATTTGAACTGGTGATCGCTTTTTGCCTACGGCAAAGCGACGGATTTTAATGCACGCTTCGCGTGGGATGAGGTCACCAGCCTGCGTAAAAAAAGAAAAACCGCCCCGATTGGAGCGATCCTTCAATGTGGAGCTGCTAACCAGATTTGAACTGGTGA
>CALGEL010000019.1 GCA_937881855.1 uncultured Clostridia bacterium
AGGTAGTATAAGCAAAAAGCACCTGCAAATGCAGGTGCTTTTCAGGTTTTATTGGGGACTTAACGCATCGGCGATGGTTTCCACATAATCGCCTTCAAACAGCTCGATCATTCCCTTATCGCAAAGGGTTGCAAGTTCGGGGTCGATGGGTAATCTTGCCAGAATTTTAAGGTCGTTCTTTTGAGCGATCTCTTCCAATTTGCTTTCGCCAAAGACCTTGATTTCTTTGCCGCAATCGGGGCAGCGCAGATAGCTATAATTTTCAACGATGCCCAGGATGGGGATATTCATCATTTTTGCCATTTTAACCGCTTTGGCAACGATCATGGATACCAGATCCTGCGGAGAAGTGACGACGATGATGCCATCCACCGGCAAGGATTGGAACACGGTCAGCGGAACATCGCCGGTGCCCGGAGGCATATCGACAAACATATAATCCACATCATTCCAGATCACATCGGTCCAGAACTGCTTGACCGCGCCTGCGATGATGGGGCCGCGCCAGACTACCGGGGATTCTTCGTCCTCCACCAGCAGATTCAGGCTCATAATTTGAGTTCCCATCTTGGAATTGACAGGATACAGAGCATTTCCGTCCGACTCGGCTCTTCCCTGCAACCCAAAGGCTTTGGGGATGGAAGGGCCGGTGATATCGGCATCCAATATCGCGGTACGGAACCCGCGGCGCTGCATTGCCACCGCCGAA
Source organism: uncultured Clostridia bacterium (assembly GCA_937881855.1). GTDB lineage: Bacteria > Bacillota > Clostridia > Oscillospirales > QAKW01 > QAKW01. The sequence goes on from CALGEL010000019.1 coordinate 710, forward strand.
AGAGAGGTGATCATACTTTTACCGACACCGCCCTTTCCGCTGACAACGCCGATAATTTTTTTAACGTTACTTAATTCATGGGGCTTTTCCATCATACTCTCGGGAGTATTCTTACCCGAGCAGTTGGAAGAGCAGGTCTCACAATTATGGGTGCATCCCATTTTAAAACACTTCCTTATTATATAATTCTTGGATAAGCAAACACGAACAATCCGAATCTGCCTAAAATGGCAGAATTTCGGCGCTTTTCGGCTTGGCGTCGTTTGTAGGCGCCAGCCTTACAAAACTCCTTCGCACC
>CALGEL010000020.1 GCA_937881855.1 uncultured Clostridia bacterium
ATTACTGCCGAATGTCTGGGGGAGAGGCGCGCTCTTTTCCTATTCCGGATTGTTGGGTGAATGCCATTTTGATAGCCTTTGCGGTCAGCTGTTGCAAGACCATCTGGGAATGCGTCTGGATAAAAGGGCGGGTGAATTTTATTTCTTGCCCCGCACCGATCAATGCAAATTGGAGATCGTTGCTTGCGATATCATCCAAGGGGTTTTGAATGGGGAAGTTCCTTTTGCCTTTCTTGCGCTGAACCAAAATACCTTTGTGGGTTATGCGCCCAAGCGGGTGGCTTCTTTTGTGTTCCATAGTATTTCCCCCGAGGGTGCGCTTGAAATTGAAGGCGGCAAGGGATGCCAATATCGAGGAAATTGTTATGCCTGTTTCAGCGAGGAGCAGGGAGAGAATATCGTCTTTTCGGTCGCCAAGGCCACCGAAAAAGCGGCAGCCATCGCGGCCGCCAAGGAAGGTTTGAAGGCGGATATTCCCGCCATCGCTGCGCAGCGAATCGCCTTCTTTGAGAAGGTGCCGCAGATTGCGTCTTTGACCGAGATGCAGCAAAAGACCTTGGCAAAAGCCTTTTCCATTATGAAGGGGCAGGTCAATACCGCCGAAGGAATCTTCCGCCAACGCTGGACAACCCCCAATCGAATCCCCCATAAGCGTTTATATCATTGGGATTCGGCATTTCATTCGCTTGGCAATGTTTATATAGATCCTCAATTAGCCTTTGAGACCATTCGTTCGACGCTGGATTCCCGCTATGAAGATGGCGAGATTCCCTGCTCGGCATCACCCGCAGGCCCCGCCACCCCCGAGACCCAGCCGCCATTACTGGCTTGGGCGGTCTATCGTTTGTTCAAAGCCACCGGCCGCATCGATTGGGTGGAGGCTTGCTGGCAAGATTTGGTGGATTATCTGGATTGGAATTTCAAAAACCGCGATAATAACCATAACCTGCTTTTTGAGTGGTATTTGGATGAGACCTTGCCTAATTGCCGCTGCGGTGAATCGGGAATGGATAATACCCCGCGGTTCGATGGTGTAACCCCGATGGATTGCGTGGATTTCTCCGGCTTTATGGCCAATGAGATGCGGTATATGTCTGCCTTGGCCAAGGTGCTGGGGAAGGAAGAGCAGGCATTGGGATATGCCCGCTTATATCAAAAAATCGGCGACCAAATCAATAAATATCTTTATGATGAGCAAGACGGGCGGTATTATGATCGCTTCCTGAATAGCGGTCAGTTCAATAAATGCCCCACAGTCGCCTGCTTTGCTCCGCTTTTTGCAGGCGTCTGCCCGCCGGACCGCGCCAAAAAATTGGCGGCGGACCTGATGAACCCTGAAACCTTTGGCCTGACGCATATGGTTCCCACTGTCGCGGCCAATGACGAAACTTTTAGTACCGATTATTGGCGGGGCGGTACATGGATCTGCTATAACTACCTGATTGAGCAGGGATTGCGGGAGGCAGGCTTTGCCGCCGAAGCCGATCGCATTGTCGATGACACTATCGATATGATCAGCCATTGGTATGGCCGCGAAGGATGCATTTTTGAGGTCTATGACCCCAAGGGTGTTTTGAGCCCTTCGGAGCTGCACCGTAAAGGCCCTTCGCCAAATCCCACCTACCCCGGCGCCAAACACCAGATTGTCCGGGATTTCGGATGGTCGGCGACTCTCTATACCGCAATGATCATGGAACGG
>CALGEL010000021.1 GCA_937881855.1 uncultured Clostridia bacterium
GACAGAGGATTTTGCCCCGAGAAACAAATACTTCCTTATCAACACTCGGCGAAAGCACTCGGCTTTTGGCTTTTATTAAAGGGTAACGCCGTCCTTGAAGATGGAAATTTCTTCGTAGCCGTTCAGCTCGTTTTTGGTTTTCTCACCGCTTGCCACTGCCAGAACCTTGTTCAGCAGCTCGTCGGTAGGATCTTCGCCTTTGAGCATGGGGCTGGCATCAAAATCGATCCAGTTGGCTTTATGGTTGGCAAGATAGTTGTTTGTGGCAATCTTCAAGGTGGGAACGCCGGTACCCAAGGGAGTACCGCGACCGGTGGTGAAGAGAATGATATGCGCACCGGCAGCCATCAGGTTGGTTACCGCCACAATATCGTTGCCGGGCCCGTTCAAAAGGGAAAGACCGTTCTTGGTCACCCGATCGCCATAGTTCAGAACATCGACAACGGGGGAAAGGCCGCCTTTTTGCACACACCCTAAGGATTTTTCTTCCAGAGTTGTGATGCCGCCCTTTTTGTTGCCGGGCGAGGGATTTTCATAAATCACTTGATTATGGCGAGTGAAATAATCCTTAAAATCGTTGATGAGCGCCACCGTCTTTTGGAAGGTCGCTTCATCCACGCAGCGTTGCATCAAAAGATGCTCCGCGCCAAACATTTCAGGCACTTCGGTCAAAACGCAGCTGCCGCCCATGGCCACCAGCTTATCGCAGAACCGACCTACCAAAGGATTGGCGGTGATGCCGGAAAAACCATCGCTGCCGCCGCATTTCAAGCCCACTTTGAGCTTGGAGATGGGGATGGGTTGTTTCTTAAAGGAGGCGGCATATTCCTGCAATTCGCGGATAATAGCAACCCCTGCTTCGATTTCGTCTTCCACATCCTGAACGCTCAAAAAGCGTACCCGCTTTTCGTTCCATTCGCCCAAAACTTCTTTAAAGACATCGATGTTGTTGTTCTCGCAACCTAAGCCCAAGACCAAAACACCGCCTGCATTGGGATGATTGACCATTCCCCGCAGGATCTTTTGGGTCACTTCCTGATCTTCATTCAGCTGAGAGCAGCCGAAGGGGTGGGGGAAGTGCTTGGCACCGGTCTGCTCGGCAATCTTTTCGGCGATCTTATTGACGCATCCGACAGTGTTGACAATCCAAACATCGTTGCGGATACCCACTTCGCCGTTTTCGCGGATATAGCCTTCAAAGGTGCGATCGGTATCGATCTTTTCCTGTTTGAGTTCAGTCGGGGTATAAGTATATTCCAATTTCTCCGAGAGATTGGTTTTTACGTTATGGGTATGTACATGCTCGCCCTTTTTAATGTCGGCGGTGGCGTGGCCGATGGGCTGGCCGTATTTGATGATGTTTTCGCCCGCTTGAATATCCCGCGCGGCGTATTTATGCCCATCTTCGATATTTACTTCAACATTGTCAAGCTTCGTTATTAACATGCTTTAATACCTCGTCCTTCAAGAAACTCAGATCCTGATCCCAAAGCGCTTTGTTGCTCAGGATTTCTTCCACAGTTGCGCTCTTCATAAATTCGGTAACATCTGCATCGTCGTTGGTCTCGCCGACACGGTAGAATTCGATCAATTTCGCAAAAGCAAAGACCAAAGTTTCGGGCATCTTATTGAACCGTTTGATGTATTCCAAAATGGAGGGGAGAACACGAACCTTGAATTTGCTGACCGAGTTTAAGGCGATGGAAGAAAGATAATGCTTGATATAGGGGTTGGCAAAGCGGGTCATAACATTATCTGCATAGTCAATCAGCTCTTCCTTGGGCAGATCCAAAGTGGGGATGATTTCATCATAGATGCATTTTTTCAGGTGGGCATTCATGGTGGGATCATCGATGCAGGATTTGACAGTATCTAAGCCGGAAAGCAGCGCATAGGGGACCAGCGAGGTATGGGCACCATTCAGGATGCGGACCTTGCGGGTGCGATACATTTCCAGATTATCGGTCAGAATGACATTCAAGCCGCATTGACCCAAAGGCAGTTCATTAAAGAGATCCTTATAGCCTTCAATAACCCAAAGGTGGAAATATTCGGAGGTATTTGCCATATTGTCTTCCCAACCGAGATTGAGATCTTCGCCCTTGGGATAGCCGGTGTTGATGCGGTCGACCAAGGTGTTGCAGAAGATATTTTCGTTTTCGATCCAGGCCTTAAAATCATCGCCTAAATTCCAAAGATCGGCATATTGCAGAATGCATTTTTTAAGGGCTTCGCCGTTCTTGTTGATCAGTTCGCAGGGCAGGAAAACAAATCCGCCCAAATTGATATCAAAGCGGCGTTTGAGCAGCTGAGTCAACTTGCCGGGGAAGGTATTGGCGGGGCGATCGTCCCACTTATCGTTTTCATTGAAAACAATACCGGCTTCGGTGGTATTGGAAACGATGAAACGGAAATCGGGATTTTCTGCCAGCGCAATGTATCCATCAAAATCTTCATAGGGCTTAACGCAGCGGGAAATGCAGGTAACCTTGCGGGTGTCCACACCTTCGAGCCCGCGGCAGATATGGGTATAATCGCAATCCTGCGCGGTCAACATATCGCACATACCGTTCTTGATGGGTTGGACAACAGTGATCCGACCTGCAAAATCGGTCTTCTCGTTGGCGATGTCTACCATCCAATCCACAAATCCGCGTAAAAATCCGCCTTCACCAAATTGAATCATTTTTTCGTTCATTTTAAATTTCTCCCTTACTCATTGATTAGATTGCCGGTGGCAATCCCTTCGTATTCGTTTAAAAAGTCTTCGGCTTTTTTCTTCATATAAATGCCCAGTGCCAGATCTTCGCGGAAACTGAATATCATATGCGAACGCCCGAAATAAGTATCGATAATTTGAACATCGATCAATAATGTGTTGTTGTCGGCCCAGATCGCCGATGCGGCGCAATCGTAAAGCCGATCTCCGGGGACGGTTCCGATGCGGTCGGCATAGCCCTCTTGGGGGAACTTGCCAAAGCGGTTGGCCGCCATTCCAAAGGAAAGCTCTTTATCTCCTTGGGCGTTGGTATAGGCAAGGATGCCGCCGCCTTCGTCGAAGGTAAATTTCAGCTTGGTAATGCCCATCGGGTTGGAGTCTAAGGCATAGGTCTTGTCATTGATCCGCTCTGCCATCGGGCTGGTGATGTTGCCTTTGGCGTGGTGCAATTCCAAGGTGCTGCAATAATCTGCCAATGCCTTTTGCGCCTGCGGATTTTCTTCTAAGGGAGTATCCTGCGCCTTGCAGATGATCATATCAAAGACCGCGTTGATGATGATGGTCCTTGCAATATCGTTGCCTTGGTTATCGCCATTGTAAATAACAATGATATCCTTATCGGGAACGCAGATGGCATACTGCGAGCCCATTCCGTTCATAAAGTAAGAATTATCGCGGGTGCGCCAGAATTGATAACCATATCCGGTATGTACATATGCGGGATATTCGGCGGCAAGGGTGGGGACCAGGCAGGAAGTGGCTTCTTCAATGTACTCTTTATTTAAGAGTTGCTCGCCCTCCCAATTTCCTTTATGCATACAAAATTGCGCGGCTTTCAGAAAATCGGCGGCGGTGCAGATCAGCGCCGAATCGCCCCAGGAATGACCGCCGGGGCAGGAAAGCATGTCCGCTTCCTTGGAAAAGCCGATCTTATCCAAAAACTTTTCCCTTAGATAGTCCATCAGCGTTTTTTTGGTCACCCGCTCGATCAAGGCACCCAAAATAAAGGAGCCGTTGCTGTCGTATTCAAAAAAGGTTCCCGCGTGGTGCGCGGTGGGGGAAGGATTTTGGAAATAATCCAACACCCGATCCTGCGGCTTGACAGGGAACCAACTGCGCCGTTGCTTTGCGGTACGCATCATCAGCATCTGGCGGATGGTCAGCGCGCGGAAATAATCGTCGGTCAGTTCTTTGGCTTCATCGGGGAAATAATCGATTAGCTTATCATCCAGATTGATCAATCCGTCCTGCTCCAAAAAGCCGATGCCCAAAGACACAAAGCTTTTGGTTGCCGAATACATCCGATGCTGAAAGTCCTTATGGAAGGGCTTCCAATAATGCTCAAAAACAATTTGGTCTTTACGCATAATAATCAAATCGTGTGTTGCAAGCTCGGCGCGTTCCAACAGTTGCAGATAGGATTGAATATCTGCGGAAGAAATGCCCATTTTTTCAGGGGTACAATAATTCAAAAAACATACCTCCCTTTCTATATAACTATATTATAAAACGATTAAATTCTTTTTTCTATAAAAAAATTGCTATGTTTAGGTCAAAATACTTGAATTTTTTGATATTTAATGATATTATTTATAAAAAGGGGGCGGTAGGTAATGCAATTTCGGAAATTTGCCGATGGTCAGCAGTTTTATTTTCATCATGAAACAGCGTATCATTCGGAGCATGACCGTCAGCGGGAAAAACATTATCATAATTTATTTGAGATTTATTTTATCAGCGGCGGCAGTTGTAATTACTTTATCGATAATAAATCCTATCGGCTGATACCCGGTGATTTGGTGCTGATCCCCGAAGGGGTGATCCATAATACCGAGTATAAGAATACCCGACATTCCCGCCTTCTTGTCAACTGTTCTCGGCGGTTTATCCCCGCTTCGGTAATGCCGCTGTTGCCCCCGAAAACCTATCTTTACCGCAACCCCTCCATCGTCAATGAACTGTTCCGTATCTTTGATCTGATCGAAAAGGAATATCAGCTCAATGACCCCTTGAGCGAAGAGATGCTCAGCAGCTATATGAATATGCTTTTTATTCTGCTTGCCCGTAATAAAGAAGGATGCATCTCGGTGGACGATGGCAATGAATATATCGCTCGCGCCGTCGCCTATCTGCAAAAAAACCTTTCTTCTGAAGTTTCTTTGTCTGAAATTGCCGGTCTTTGCTCAGTCAGCCCCGAGCATTTTTCGCGGATGTTCAAAAAGGAAACCGGTTTTGGTTTCTGCGAATATGTCAATCTTTTGCGGTTGCAAAAGGCAGAAGCGATGCTTAAACGCCCCAATTCCGGCTCCATTGCCGATGTGGCGCTGGCTTGCGGGTTCAACGACAGTAACTATTTCTCGGTGAAATTCCGCAAGCACTATGGCATCTCACCCAAAAAACTTCAACAAAAATATCGTAAAAAATAAAAAATTCCGCAACGAAAAGTTGCGGAATTTTTGTTATTTTTGCAGTTGTTTTTGTTTCATATGCTCGTCGCGGGCGCTGACCTTGCCTTCGGGGCGAATTTCGCCGGCTTTTTGCAGAGAGATTTTGGTCAGGAAGGGACCGATTAGTTCATAGATCAGAACCGAGAAAAGCGTAATGTTAGCCACAATGGCGCCTTCGGCACCAAGCTGCTCGGCTTTTAAGGCCATTCCCAAAGCAACGCCTGCCTGGGGGAAGAGGGTGATGCCCAGATATTTAACAATGTTGGAATCGCAATGTACCATCTGCGCGCTGCTGCGGGCGCCGAAATATTTACCGGCGCAACGGAACACAATGTAGACAATGCCGATGCAGACGATCAACGGATCTTTAAACAGATGCAGCTCCAATTCCGCACCGCTCAGGACAAAGAAGAGAATGAAGAGCGGAGCGGTCCAACGATCCACGCGATCCATCAATTCTTCGGAAAAATCGCAGACGTTGCAGAAGATGGTCCCCAGCATCATGCAGACCAGCAGGGGTGAAAAGGCAATGTGAATACCAAACACTTCAAATTTCATCATCGAAAGCGCAACGGTCAGGAACACAAAGGTGACCGACATGGAAAGACGCTTGGATCTGGAATGGAAAAACTGCTCAAACCAATCGAATAAGAAGCCCATAGCCGCGCCCAAAAGCAGGGAGAGAAGCACTTCCAAAACCGGCTCTAAAAGAATGGAGATCATATCGATCTTGCCATTCATCAATGCCCGCGCAATGCCGAAGGAAACGGCAAAAAGAACCAAACCGACGGCATCGTCCAAAGCAACGATGGGCAAAAGAATATCGGTGACAGGCCCTTTGGCTTTGTATTGACGGACAACCATCAAGGTGGCGGCAGGTGCGGTGGCGGAAGCGATGGCGCCCAAAATGATGGCAGAAGGCAGGGGCAGCTTATCGGGGATCAGAAAATGCAGACCGATCAGCGCCGCATCTACCAAAATGGTTGTAACTACCGCTTGCAAAATGCCGATGACCGTCGCTTGCTTGCCGTTCTTTTTTAATTGGGAAAGGCGGAATTCATTGCCGATGGAAAAGGCGATAAAGCCCAAAGCAACATCGGCGATGATGGATAGACCCTTGATCT
>CALGEL010000022.1 GCA_937881855.1 uncultured Clostridia bacterium
GCAAAGACGAAAATCCTCCCCTTAAAATCAGGTTGGGATTATTCGTGTTTGCTTATAATAAATAAGGAAACAATTACATTTTTTCGGGAGCATCGATGCCCATCAATGCCAACGCATTGGCAATGACATTCTTGGTGGCAACGCAGAGAGCAAGGCGCGCTTTTTGCAAGTCTTCCGCTTCCCCTTTGATGCGGCAAGCATTATAGAAGCTATGGAAACAACCGGCCACCTGCATGACATAGTGGGTCAAGCGGGAAGTTTCCAGCGCATCGGCGCAACCGACGATCTCTTCGGGGAAGTTTGCAATCGCGCGGATCAAAGCCCGCTCTTCATTGGTCTGGAACATTTTTTCGTCAATAGGGGCATCCTGATAGGTGACACCCAGCTCGTCCATTGTTCTGATAATGGAGCAAATGCGGGCATGGGCATACTGAACATAATAGAGCGGGTTTTCGTTATCCTGCTTCAAGGCAAGATCCAGATCAAAATCCATGGCGCTATCGCAACGGTTCAGATTGAAGAAGAACCGCGCCGCATCGGCAGGGATTTCATTGAGCAGATCCGCCAAGGTGATGCTCTTACCGGTACGCTTGGACATACGGAAGGGTTCGCCGTCCTTCATCAACCGCACGAGCTGCATCAAAACGAACTGCAATTTTTCCTGATCTTGACCGATGGCCGCCATTGCCGCCTTAAACCGCAGGGTATGGCCGTGGTGGTCGGCACCGAAAACATCGATACAACGATCGAAACCACGCTTTTCAAACTTATTGCGATGGTAGGCAATATCCACTGCATAATAGGTATAGAAGCCATTGGCTTTAACCAATACTTCATCCTTTTCGCAACCAAACTCGGTGGCCTTGAACCATTTTGCGCCTTCCTGCTCATACATCCAGCCGCGATCTTCCAGCAACTTGACGGTTTCGGCCACATAGCCGCTTTCGTGCAGGGTGGACTCCAAGAACCATTCATCGAATTGGATCTTATATTTAGCAAGGTCGCTCTTCATCCGAGCAATGTTATTTTCCAGACCGAAGGCGATCATCTTGGGGGTGACGATCTCTTCCGCTTCTTCGGCGGCTTCGGGGTGGTTTTCCAAATAGGTCTTTGCCAGAACCTTAATATCGTCGCCGTGGTATCCGTTTTCGGGGAATTCCACCGCGTCTTCACCTTTGAGCAGTTGTTGCAGGCGGGTATAGAGAGAAAGACCGAACAAAGAAACCTGATTGCCGGCATTATTGACATAAAATTCCTTATGGACATCGGCGCCCGCCCAAGCCAGAACATTAGCCAAGCTATCACCGACTACACCGCCACGGGCGTTGCCCATATGCATCGGGCCGGTGGGGTTGGCGGAGACAAATTCCACCATAATTTTTTCACCATTGAGGCGGTCGGTCTTACCATAGTCTGCCCCCAACACCGCCGCAGAGCGGGTCACATCGGCAAAATAGGAGCCCCCCAGATAGAAATTCAAAAAGCCGGGGCCTGCAATCTCTGCCCGCTCAATTTCAGCGCAGGCAGGAAGGTGGTCCAGCAGCATCTGACCGATCATCTGGGGCGCTTTTTTCAAGACACGGACGTTTTTCATCGCAAAATTGCTGGAAAAATCACCGTTTTTGGCATCCTTGGGCTGCTCGATATCAAAAGGCATCAGCTCGGCTTCGGGCAACAAGCCTTCGGCAACACAAGCCTTATAGCTTTCTTCCAGCAGACCGCGGATTTTATTGTTCATTTCATTTACCGGATTATTCATCATCGTTTCTTTCCTTCATCGTTATTGTCATTTCATTCATACTTGCCAACTGATCTTCCACCAGAAGATTATAGCGGATATACAACCGCATCTGCTTGGGATCCCATTCCAATTTATGGGTATCTATTGTTAAGATCATTCGCCCGTAAGGAGTTTCATAGCGGGTATCTCTGCGATCACCGCAAACAAACCATAAATCACCCGAAAGCTCCCCCAAGCGGTGAATATGGACGGTATCGCCGCTGATACGGATATGAGTCTTGGTACCATTCTCTTCATAAAGAATATGAGTGGAACCTTCTTTCACATATAAAGTTCCTTGGGCTTTGGTTTGGGATTGCTCCCGCTCCCCCTCCACCTTTTGGGCGGAGACCAAGAGAAGATCGACCTTTTTACTTTCCGAAGTTTTCTGCATCTTGCTGCTCCACCTTTCCGAAAAGCTCCAAGCCCAAAAACGCACCGCCTTGGCGGGCAAATTCATCGGGCGAACCGCTGACGATATAGCGGGTACTTCCCTGCTCCTGTTCATAGAGCAGATCGGCTTCTTCCAATACCGCCCGCAAGGTCTTGACACTTTCCTTGCCCGAATCGATCAACGCCAACTCTTCCCCTGCAATGGTGCGGATGGCATCCGCCAGCAACGGATAATGGGTACAGCCCAAAATCAAGGTATCGGCGCCGCCCTTTAAAATCGGCTCTAAATATTCTTCCAATGCCTGCCGCACCATCGGATCTTCTGCGGAGATGCGTCCGCTTTCGATCAGCGGAACTAATTTAGGGCAAGGGACCGCAATCGTCTCGTCATAGCCCAGCGCAGACAAACGGCGGGCATACGCACCCGAACCGATGGAAGCGGCGGTGCCCCAGATACCCACCTTGCCGTTTTGGGTGGCGGCGGCTGCCGCAGCAACGGCACTTTCAATGACACCCACCAAAGCGATGGGATATTCTTCCTTGAGCCCTTCCAACAGCACCGAAGAGATCGTCCCGCAGGCGACCAATATCGCCTTGACATCATAAGCCCTGAGCAACGCGATATTATCGGCGGCGAAGCGGGAAAGGGTCTCCTTATCTCTGCTTCCGTAGGGAACGCGGGCGGTATCGCCGAAATAGATATAGTCCTCCTTGGGAAGTTCCTCTTGCAATGCCTTTAAGGCGGTCAGCCCGCCAAGACCGCTATCGAACACCCCAATAGGCATTTTTTTATTCAAAAAATCACTCATTAAAATGCTCCATCGCCAGATCGATCAACCGCTCGATCAACTGCTCGCCCGCAATACCGCTGGCTTCCATCATTTTGGGGTACATACTAATGTCGGTAAAGCCGGGGATGGTATTGAGTTCGTTGAAGATGACCTTACCATCCTTTTGGACAAAGAAATCCACGCGAGCATAGCCGTTACATTCCATCGCGCGAAAAACATCCAACGCCGCCTTGCGCACCTTTTCCTGCGTCGCTTCATCCAAACGGGCGGGGATAAAGAGCAGAGAATCGGCATCGTTATATTTCGCATCATAAGTATAAAATTCCACCGCGGGGCAGATTTCACCGGGGACAGAAGCGATCAGATCGTTATTGCCCAAAACCGCAACTTCCACTTCCTGACCGATGATGGTCTCTTCCAAAACGATTTTAAAATCGTGTTCTGCCGCAAGGCGCAACCCTTCGATCAAGGCGGCGCGGTCCTTGCACTTGCTGATGCCCACACTGCTGCCTGCACTGGCAGGTTTGACAAAGATGGGATAATCCAGCGCCTTTTCGATCTTGGCAACGGTCGCTTCCATATCGGAAAGGTCGCGGGAATAGACAAAGGTCCAATCCGCCTGATCAATCCCTGCTTTTTCGCAGATCAGCTTGGTCAGCGCCTTATCCATCGAATTGGCGGCGCTGGTCATCGAAGTAGTCACCTGCGGGATGCCCGCTAGCTGAAATAATGCGGCAACGGTACCGTCTTCCCCATTCTTTCCGTGCAGGATCGGGAAGGCAATATCAATGGCGATTTCTTTACCGCTTGCGGTACGGATACCGCCCACCGAAGGATCGGGCAGGATCCAGGCAGGCTCGTTATCGGCGCGGGTGATCCAACCGCCGTTTTTGATCTCTTCCAACGATGCTTGGGTCAAAAGCCAAGCGCCATCTTTGGTAATTCCGATTTTATATACATTATACTTTTCATTGCTCAATAAATTCAGCACATTGCATGCCGAATTGCAGGAAACTTCATGCTCCGAAGATTTTCCGCCAAACAGTACAACTACGTTCATCTGATTTCCTCCCCAAAGGTGATAAGAATAATCCGAACCTGTTTTAAGAAGTCAGATTCTTGCTCACTCTTCGTTAAAATACTCGTCAATGCGACAGCATTGACTGCGTTTTATGCCTTGATTGAACAAGAATATGCTCTTCTTAAAATCTTCGATCTCAAAACCGAGAGATTTCGAGGGATTTTTGTTCATCTTTTTTGCAGATTGGCTGGTGCCTATCAAGAAAAAATGGGCGAAAAGCACCGAAATCTCTCGTTTTGAGACAGATTCGGATTAATCTTATCACCTTTTTATTCAATATAATATAATATCAAAATGGTTAAATAAAGTAAAGTATTTTTAAAAATTTCTTTACTTTCATCAAACAGCAAGATAAAATAATAAAAGGAGTTGATCAAATGGATAAAAAAATGATGCGTGCCGCATTGAAGCAGGCAGAAAAAGCAGCTGCTTTGGGTGAAGTGCCGGTCGGCGCGGTGATTGCCAAAGACGGTAAAATTATTGCCCGCGGCTATAATCGGCGAGAGATCGATCAGAACGGGCTTGCCCACGCCGAGCTGACTGCGATGCTCAAAGCCTGCAAAAAATTAAAATCCTGGCGGTTGGACGGCTGTACCCTTTATGTAACCTTAGAACCCTGCCCGATGTGTGCCGGGGCAATCATCAATACCCGCTTGGAGCGGGTGGTGATCGGTGCCAAGGATCTCAAAGGCGGTGCCATGGGCGGTTTGACCGATATTATGGAGCAGCCTTGGAATCATCATCCCGAAGTTTCTTTCGGTGTTTTAGAGCAAGAATGCGGCGATATTTTGCGGGATTTTTTCAAGCAATTACGAGCGCAGAAAAAACGCGAAAAATCCAATTCATAAATTATTCAAGTTTCTTTGAATATTCGTTTACAGTTTGATAACATATTTTTGTTTCAACTGTGTTATACTACAAGCGAGATGGAAAACAACCATCTCATCCCCCTCCTATTTTTAATGCAAAAACGGAAGAAGTCATCGCGAAAGCGGTGGCTTTTTTCGTCATATCAGCCCGAAGGGCAAAAACATCGCCGATAGGCGATATTTTTTATTTTGACGGAAGAAGTCATCGCGAAAGCGGTGGCTTTTTTCGT
>CALGEL010000023.1 GCA_937881855.1 uncultured Clostridia bacterium
TGTCGCATATCGATGGGTTTTGACACATTATGGCGCCAAAAGATCGTTTTTTAAGAAAAAACTGCCTTATCAACGCTCGGCGTTCGCAACTCTTTTTTAATTAGATCACTTTATCGACAATTCCATAATCCAAGGCTTGATCCGCAAACAACCAATGTTTACGTTCTAAATCTGCTTGAATTTTTTCTTTTGAAATTCCTGTTAACTTAACCAAATGTTCGACCACGCGCTCTTTAACGTTCAGAAGATGCTCGGTCTCCAATTCGATGTCCGATGCCTGACCAAAGGTACGATCGCGGCTCACCTGCGTCAACATTATCTCGCCGTTGGCGTACATTTTTCGTTCACCCTTTTCGCCCGCGGCCAGCAATAATGCAGCCATACCGTGTGCTTTACCCAAACATACTGTATGAATCGGGCAGGAAACCGCTTGCATCATATCAAAAATTGCCAGCGCTTCTGTCTCATCACCGCCTACTGAATTGATCATCAGCGTAATTGGTTTTTTATTGTCTTCCACCGCAAGATAAAGTAGAGATGAAATCACTTTGGCAGATAATTCTTCGTCCAAAGCTCCGAACAATAAGATCGTCCGTTGCTTTAAAAGTCGCACACTCAAATTTTCCACTGAATTATTAGTCATAAATAAAGGTTCGTTCATCATTTTTCTCCTTTTAATCCATCATAGACAAATCCATCAGCATTTATTCTGCCGCATCAAAATCATCAGCGGCACTACGTTGATTTTTAGAAAGATAGAAATTGCCCGTAATCAACGCACGCACTTCCTCATCGCATTGAATGTATTTCTTTCCACCGGCATCCTTAAATCGAAGGTTGAATTCTGTTTCCAGCGTTTCCATCTCATAATTTCCGTTGGTTGCATAGGCATACATCAATTCCTGAATCAGAATAATACCATTATAATCATTCTCTGCTAATTTATTACTCAGCTCTGCATCTTCCAATGCCGCAGATAAAACCCACGCCGAAACATCTGTAAATAGTTTTTGAATATTTGGCATCTTTACCTTGACCTTGGCAGAATATTGATCGATTTTTATAATCTCATAGTCAATATCCTTATATAGATCTTGGTATATTTTGATGTATTTTTCATCATTAAAAATATCGTCTAAATAAACATATTCCGAATTATCGGGGAATTCTGTCAGCACTTCGCTCATCACAGAGCGATCATAGACTTTCAATCCTTCAAATAATCGGTCGACGATTGCTGTGTCGTATTTACACGCGGATAGCGACAATAACATAATAATCATTGCCGAAAACGCTACTATTCGTTTCATATGGTTCTTCCATTCAATCATTTTTCATCGGTTCTCTCGTCAGATTCTTTTGCGGTCTCAATATCGATGCCATTTTGGTAATCCAATACGAACTGAACGAATGTCTCTACACCATATTTAAGCGCATCTTCATCAATTTCAAAGTCGACCTGATGAAAAACCGGGTCGATTCCCTTTTCTATATTTCGCACACCAAGGCGGAAGAACACACTCGGCACAATATCGGTAAATCTCGAAAAGTCCTCAGAGCCCAGACTATAAGTAATGTTTTCAACATTTTCCGGACCCACAACCTTTTGCATACTTTTCTTCATCAAATCCGCAAGATAGGGGTTATTATAAACGCAGGTTGATTTCAAAGATGCATCATACACCTTGATCTCGACACCATACATTTCTGATAGACACTGCGCAAGTTTTTGGATTCTATCGTGAATAAATTTGCTCACAGATACATTCAGTGTGCGGATTGTCCCCTGCATAAACGCAGAATTTGGAATAATATTCTGCGCAGTACCGGAATTGAGTTTAGTAACACGACAAATCACTTGTTCCTTAGGATCCACTTCATTGGCAAGAATATCATGAATTCCATGATACATTTTTATTGCAATCGCAAGAGCGTCAATACCTTTGTCGTATTCGGTTACATGGCAACTCTTTCCGCCAATCTCAATTTTAAAATGACGGCTGGAAGCAGAAAATACACCACTACACCAACCAAGTTTCCCTATATCATCCATCCAGACATGTAGACCCAACATAATGTCAACATCATCGAGTACGCCGTTTTCAATCATCATCATAGCGCCGCTGTCAACACCTTCTTCGCTGGGTTGGAAAATCAGCTTTACTCTGCAAGCAAGGTCTTTTTCCATTTCCTTGAGTTCCTTTGCGGCAGCAATCAAAATGGCAGTATGCGCATCATGACCGCAGGCATGCATCATTCCATCATGACGCGAACGATATTCACACTCATTTGCCTCAGTCATTCTAAGGGCATCCATATCTGCGCGGATGCCGATCGTAAAGCCTTCTTTATCCGGATTTATATATCCGACAACGCTTCCTTTTCCGTATTTTTCAGTATACGGAACCCCCATCGCTTCAAGTTCCCTTTCAACAACAGCGATGGTCTTTGGAAGATCAAAGTCCACTTCGGGATACATATGTATTTCTCTTCTGAGTTTAACAATATAATTGTTATCGATATTCATAGCCGAAACCCTTTCAAAAAATAACTTTTAATTATTTTAACATACATCGCTTTCTTTTTCAATGAATTTTCACTATTTTTGAATTTGCGCATAAAATATATCAGTATCAAGAATTAGGAGGATTCTATGGACACTGTTAACAACTGTAATTGTAATGTTCAAAACTACAGCGATGATATTTGCATCAACGCGAGAAAAATCTACGACACCTGTAAAGATAAAGACTGTTTAACCGATATGCGGGTATACTTAAGCGCAAGCGATCAGACATTGATCGATAATGCGGTCAATGTTCGCGCAAGAAAATCCAAATTGATCTGGACCAACGTTAATCTCGAAGAAGTTCCCTTCAACAAAGGCTTTTACGGAGTAGATTTAAACTTCTTCTTCAAGACCGACTTTGAAGTTTATACCGGAAACAGCCGCCCCGCCATCATCGAAGGTCTATCTTTTTATAATAAGAAGGTAATCTTGTTTGGAAGTGAAGGAAATACCATCACCTTCTCTTCCGAAAACAATCGATATCCCGGTTGCTATTCGACCAATATGCCGATTGCCGAAGTTGAGATCGTCGATCCCATCGTCTTGAACGCAAGAATTATCAATCCGTCTTGCAACTGTTGCTGCTCCGAATGTGACACCCTGTCTCTTCCCGACTATGTTTCCGGAATGTTCTGCGACGGTCTGACAGAGATGGCAAACCGCAAGTTGGTTGTTTCCCTCGGTTTGTTCAGCGTTGTTCGTATTCTCAGAGACGTTCAGGTGCGAATCCCATCCGCTAAATTCTGCTTGCCGGAAAAAGAATGCTCTGCTCCCCAAGAAGAAGAACCTTGCACCTTCTTTGAAAAGCTTTGCTTCCCCACCAACGAATTCTTCCCGCCCGAAAATAATTGTTGATAAAAAAGCCGTTGGAGATTTCTCCAACGGCTTAAATTATGTAAACCAAATTAATACCCTAATGTTCCGTCAAGGGATTCATCGTTGTTGATCCAGTCATCGACCAAAAATGAATGAAAACGCTCTTTATCGTCGCGAACAAAGACATCTTTAATGCCAGCATTGATGATCAAACGTTTACACATAGAGCAAGGGGCAGTGTTTTCAACGTAATCTCCGCTTTCGACCTCGTGCCCGACAAGATATAACGTCGCTCCAATCATATCACGGCGCGCCGCAGAAATAATCGCGTTTGCTTCGGCGTGGACCGAGCGGCAAAGTTCATACCGTTCTCCGCGCTTAATTCCAAGCTCCTGACGGATACATTTGCCATGGTCGCAACAATTTTCTCTTCCACGCGGAGCACCGGTATAGCCGGTAGAAACGATCTCGTCGTTTTTAACAATGATGGCGCCGAAATTACGGCGAAGACAGGTTCCGCGCTCGGTTGCAGCATCCGCCATATCCAAATAATAGTTGATCTTATCTCTTCTCATAACAACACCCTCATTTTTAAAAAAGGGACCTTTCAAGGTCCCTTGCTTTTTATTTGGAGCGGGTAATGGGAGTCGAACCCACCTATCAACCTTGGGAAGGTCGCATTCTACCGATGAATTATACCCGCAAATAGTACTTTAAAAGTATACACTCTTTCTTCAAATTCGTCAAGAGATATATTATAAAAAATCGGCACCGATTTTCATCGGTGCCGAAATCATTATTTTTTCAAGGAAATTGCAAACTTTGCTTTGGTTGCGATACCTTCGGCATTCAAACCATAAAGATCCAGCAAATCCAAGGCGGGACCACTTTGGCCAAAAGTATCTTCCACGCCATGACGAACAACCGGGCAGATGGCACGCTCAGCGACAAGATCGCAAACTGCACTTCCCAGCCCGCCAATAATTGAATGTTCTTCGGTGGTAACCATCGCACCGCACTTTTCGGCATACTTGATAACTAAATCGTTATCCAAGGGCTTGATCGAAGCCATATTGATAACTGCGGCATCGATTCCTTCTTCTTTCAAAAGATCAGCAGCCTGCAAAGCGCGAGCAACCATCAAACCGGTAGCAACAATGGCAACATCTTTACCATCACGCAAAACAGCGCCTTTACCAATTTCAAAATTATAGTCATCATCAAAGATAGAGTCCACAGCCATTCTGCCAAAGCGCAGATAGACAGGGCCATCATGATCGATTGCCGCCTTCACGCAAAGGCGAGCTTCGATCGGATCGGCAGGGTTCAGAACGACCATACCCGGAATGGTACGCATCAAGGCAATATCTTCATTGCATTGATGGGTTGCACCATCTTCGCCAACAGAAATACCGGCATGGGATGCGCCAATCTTTACATTTAGATGCGGATAACCGATGGAGTTACGAACCTGCTCATAAGCACGGCCGGCAGCAAACATTGCAAAGGAGCTTGCAAAAACCGTTTTTCCTGCGGCGGCAAGACCGGCGGCAACGCCCATCATATTCCCTTCGGCAATACCACATTCGATAAAACGATCGGGCAATGCTTTTTTAACCATAGCGGTTTTGGTGGCGGCAGCAAGGTCGGCATCCAAAACATATAAATCATATTCTTCGGCAAATTCAACCAATGCTTTGCCGTAGCTATCTCTTGTTGCTTCTTTTATAGACATTTTGCAGCCTCCTCCAATTCTTTCATTGCCACAGCATATAACTCATCATCGGGAGCTTTTCCGTGCCAATCAACGACATTTTCCATATAGGATACACCCTTACCCTTGACGGAGTTTGCAACAATCAGCGCAGGCTTGCCAACACATTTTTTGGCGTCAGCAAAAGCTTTTTCAATGGAATCAAAATCGTGGGCATCCATCTCAAAGGTCTCCAAGCCAAAGGCCTTGCCTTTTTCAGCAATGGGCGCGCTGTTCATAACTTCGGCGACAGGTCCGTCGATCTGCAAACCGTTATAGTCGACAACAATGCAGAGATTGTCCAGCTTATAATGAGCGGCAAACATCATTGCTTCCCAAACCTGACCTTCTTCAATCTCACCATCGCCAAGTACGGTGTATACGCGATAATTCTTACCATCCTTCTTTGCAGCCAATGCCATACCGCAAGCAGCAGAAATGCCTTGACCCAAAGATCCGCTGGACATATCCACGCCGGGGATCTTATTCATATCGGGATGCCCCTGCAAAATACTGCCGATATGACGAAGAGTGGGTAAAATTTCGGGATCAAAAAATCCGCGTCTTGCCAAGACAGAATAGAGCGCCGGGCAAGTATGACCTTTGGAAAGGACAAAACGATCACGATCTTCCCAATCAGGCTTTTCGGGGTTGATCTTCATTTCAACAAAATACAGATAAGTGAGAATATCTGCGACAGAAAGCGATCCACCGGGATGGCCGGCTTTTGCGCTATGAACCTGCTCAATTATATCTGCACGCACTTGGTTGGCGGTTTTTTTGAGCTGTTGCTTTACCACTTCATTCATAATGGAGGGCCTCCTTCTTCTTTATCTATAACATTTTATAACGAATATGAAATAAAGTCAATGGCGATTGGGGAAAAAACTGTTGAATCATACCGCCGATTTTGATATAATGTTTTAAAATGATGAAAGGAGGCGTATTTATGCGTCCACTATCCGACATTATTCGTCCAACCTCGATTGAGGAAATGGTCGGCCAACAGCATCTTTTGGGCGAAGGAAAGTTACTGCGCTCTATTGCTGACGGAAAAGATATACCAAATATGATTTTTTATGGACCAAGCGGCGTCGGAAAGACAACGTTGGCACGGATTATTTCAGAAAAATCCGACCGCAAATTATATAAATTAAACGCAACAACCGCCTCTATCAACGATATCAAAGAAATCATCAACGATATCAACCCATTTACTGCTCCCAACGGCATCTTGCTTTACTTAGACGAAATTCAATATTTCAATAAAAAGCAGCAACAGTCATTGCTGGAATTTATCGAAAACGGAAGTATCACATTAATTGCTTCCACAACCGAAAATCCGTATTTTTATGTATACAATGCGATTTTGAGCAGATGCACCGTTTTTGAATTCAAGCCGGTATCCGCGATGGATATGATCCCTTTTATCAAGCGCGTTATTTCGCATTTGGAAGAACAACGCGGTTTTAAAATCAAATACAGCGAAGATGCACTAAAAAAAATCGCCTATGGTTGCGGCGGTGATGTGCGTAAGTGCTGCAACTGTATTGAAATCATCTCGTTAGCACTCAATGCCGATTATCCTGAAATTACCGACGAAATGATTTCCGCCGCATCCCAACGAAGCGGAAATCATTATGATAAAGACGGCGATTATCACTACGACATTCTTTCTGCCTTTCAAAAATCAATCCGCGGTTCGGATCCCGATGCGGCGCTCCTTTATCTTGCCCGTTTGCTTGAAGCCGGCAATCTCATCTCCCCTTGCCGCCGCCTTTTGGTTATTGCAGCCGAAGACATCGGATTGGCATATCCACAGGCAATTTCTATCGTCAAATCCTGTGTTGATGCGGCGCTATCGTTGGGTTTGCCCGAAGCAAGAATTCCTTTGGCAGAAGCAGTCATTCTTTTGGCGACCGCGCCGAAATCCAATTCTGCAATTATGGCAATCGATGCCGCTCTGGACGATGTTCGCTCCGGAAAAGGGCAAATCATTCCATCTAATCTTCAAGATTCCCATTACGGCGGGGCCGAAAAACTCGGTCACGGAAAAGGGTATATGTATCCGCACGCCTTCCCCAATCATTATGTCGAACAAAACTATATGCCCACAGATCTTAAAGGTAAGTCTTATTATGAGTATGGTGACAATAAGATTGAAAGCACTACAGCGCAGTATTGGAAAAAAATCAAGGAGAACTCATGAGAAAGACCGAACGAATTACTTCTATTATCGAAGAACTTGAGAAATTATATCCACAAGCTGAATGTGCTTTAAATTATACGCATCCGTATGAACTTCTGATTGCGACCCGCCTTTCGGCGCAATGCACCGATGAACGAGTTAATAAAGTCACACCTGCATTGTTTAAAAAATATCCCACACTTCAAGCCTTTGCAGAGGCCGACTTTGATGAACTTTGCGAAATGGTTCATTCCTGCGGATTTTTTCGCGGAAAAGCCAAAAGCATCATCGAAATGAGCCAAATGCTGATCAATGAATTCGATGGAATTGTCCCCGACACGATTGAACAACTCACCCGCCTTTCGGGCATCGGCAGAAAAACCGCCAATCTCATCTGCGGAGACATCTATGGCAAACCCGCAATCATTGCCGACACCCACTGCATTCGGCTTTCAAATCGCTTGGGCTTGGTTGATAGTAAAAATCCGGAAATAGTCGAACGCAAATTAAAAGAGATCATTCCCGCAGAAAAGCAAACCAAGTTTTGCCATAATTTGGTTCATCACGGGCGAGCAATCTGCGATGCGCGAAAACCCCTTTGCAGCCAATGCACATTAAATACCCTTTGCCCATATTTTAAAAAATCAAATGGTTAAATCCATTGACAATTTAATGTAATAATAATATAATTTAATATGTTTTATTAATCTGCGTTTTACGCAGTCAGGAGGTACAAATGAGAAAGAAACAAGCAAGCGTTTGGCAAAAAGCATCTTTCTTTATTGTTGCCGTGTTGATTCTTGCAATCGCAGCATATACCGCCTATGGAATTATCTCCCAAGGTAATAGTTATATGCGTTTCGGCATCGATATTAAAGGCGGCGTCAGCGCGACATTCAAACCGTCGGATGGCTATACTCCCACCGACGAACAGTTGGAATCTGCAAAATCCGTTATCGAGGTACGCTTGGATAGCAAAAATATCTTAGACCGTACTGTTGCAATCGACAAAGAAAACGGTAGTATCATCGTCGAATTTCCTTGGCAAGCCAATGAGAAAAACTTCGACCCTGTTGCTGCAATCAACGAATTGGGCGAAACCGCTCAACTTCGCTTCACCACTGTCGAACAAGCAGGTGAACATGGTGGCGAAGGTGTTTATGAATACAATTCAAACGGAACTCATGAACATTATAAAATTAAAAAGGAATTTATGAACGGCAGCAACGTTTCCAAGGCAGAAGCAGTGTATTACAATGGTCAATACAATGTCGCTCTTGAATTCGATGCCGAAGGCACCAAAATCTTCCCGGACTCTACCGCCGTCAATGATTATATCGGCATCTTGATGGACGAAACACTGATCAGTGTGGCGCAACTCAACGAGGAAATCACCGGCGGCCAAGGGGTTATCACCGGTAACTTCACCGCCGAAGAGACACGAGATCTGGCATCTAAAATCAATTCCGGCGCTCTCCCTTTCACTATGGAATCCACCAACTATTCTTCTGTTAGTGCAACCATGGGAACCAACGCTCTGAACATCATGATGCTTGCAGGGTTGATTGCTCTTTGCATCATTTTCATCTTTATGTGTGCATACTATCGCCTTCCCGGTGTTGTCTCTTCTATTACCCTGCTGTTGCAAACCGCAGGTCAGTTATTGATTTTCCATATGATGGGCCTTACTCTCACCTTGCCCGGTATTGCAGGTATCATCCTTTCCATCGGCATGGGTGTGGACTCCAACATCATTATTTCCGAACGTATTAAAGAAGAAATTAACGCAGGAAAGACCTTAAAGGGTGCTATTTCTGTCGGCTACAATCGTGCATTTTCCGCGGTTCTGGACTGCAATGTAACAACCGCTGTTATCGGCATCTTGCTGATCATCTTCGGTACCGGAGCGATGCTTTCCTTCGCTTATACATTATTGATTGGTATTATCTTGAACTTTGGTCTCTCCATTATTTCCAGCAAGCTGATGATTCAATCTCTTTCTTGCTACAAAGCATTTTCCAATCCGAAATTTTATGGTTATAAAAAAGCAAAGGAGGTTGAATAATCATGCGTGACTTTTACGGAAAACGTATCATCTATTTCATCATCTCTGCCGCTTTAATTATCGCCGGTATCATTGGGCTTTTCGTCAACGGTGTTAAATTGGATATCACTTTTAGCGGTGGTGCCAAAATTACATATAGTTACACCGGCGAAGAAATCAATGCAGCCGAAGTCGAAGCGCTTGTCAAGAAAACTCTTGATCGTGAAGCCACAGTACAAAACTCTTCCGGTTACCAGAGCAACGATACGGCTTTGGTTATCAGCCTGGCCGGTACTGAAAGCCTGGAAACTGAAGAACAACAAAAACTTTTTAAAGCATTAGACAAAGCATATGCCGACCATAACCTCGAGCAAGGTTCGACAACGAACGTTGAACCGGCCATCGGCCATCGTTTCTTTGTTCGCGGTTTGATTGCCATTGGTCTGGCTGCGATCTTTATTATCCTCTATGTATCGCTGCGTTTCTCCATTGTATCCGGATTTACCGCAGCACTCACCGCTTTGATCGCATTGATCCATGATATCACAATGGTTTTCTCTGTTTATGTTCTTTTCGGCATCCCCATTAACGATGGATTTATCGCTGTTGTTCTTACCATCTTGGGTTACTCGGTCAACGATACCTTGGTCATCTTCGACCGTATCCGCGAAAACAAAAAGCTCCACGGTAATAAACTTACCGTTCCTGCTCTTGTAAATACAAGTATTGGCCAATCCTTGACCAGAACCATCAATACCAGCTTAATGTCTTTGGCAGCGATTGCGCTTGTTCTCATTTTTGGTGTCATCAATGATTTGTCATCGATTGTGAACTTTGCGTTACCAATGATGGTTGGTATTCTTTCCGGCTGTTATTCCTCCTCTTTCTTGGCTCCTTGCCTTTGGGGAATCATCAAAAACAAATAACAAACAAAATAAAAGCGACGATCAAACGATCGTCGCTTTTATTTTAAATTAAATTATTCTTCAACAATTTGAATATTTACAACATTCACATTGACAGCATCAACCTGTTGATTGGTCATATCTTGAATGGCATTCAAGATCGCATCCTGCACCTTGACCGCAACTTCCTGAACATTGTACCTATACTTCACAATAATATTGGCGGTAACCACCAATCCCGTTTCCGAAGTCTCGATAGAAATACCCTTGCCGGCATATTTCTTCTTCAACAAATCCTTGATATTTTCACCCAAAGAAGCAGCAAGACCTACAACGCCATCCACTTCACCGGCGGCAACACCGGCAATCGTCGACAACACTTCCTCAGAAATTTCAACTGTTCCCAATTCATTGACTAAATCCATGATTATCTCTCCTTTGAAATAATTCTATGTTGTTATTATAACACAAAGGACAGTATAATTGCAAGTTTTTTCTATATTAAGGTTCATATACTTATGTCGATTCAATCTTTTTTCTTTATTTCAACAATTTTGATAGAAGACGCGCCGCGGCCGGATTCGGCGATAACGATTTCATTAATTTGTGCCGCCTGTTCCTCCGATAACCCTTCGGTGGCCACCACGACATTTACCGTCTCTTCACCGATATATACCATACACTTTTCAAATCCCTTTGCTTTAATCAGGCTTTCAATCGTACCCTCAACATCGGTCGCTTTTGCCATTGTAATCATATCATTATTTGCTTTATCTTTCACTTCGCTTGTAGACTCCTCGCTTTCTGCGACGGTCTTGAGCAGCTGCAAAGCTTCATCTCTGTTTTGTTGCTTTTCCAGTTTACATTCGGCAAAATATGTATCAACATCTTTGGCAACGGTTTCAACCAACTCTGCCTGCCCCAATTTTTTACCTTCACTATCCCCTTTTGCTGTTGAATCTCCATCAACTGCGATTAGATTTTCTTGACCTAAGTCGATATGATCGAGATATCTCCAATTCAAATAAACCGCAATACAAACCACTAAAGCTAATGATAAAAATACAATCTGTTTCTTATTAATCTTCATAATATAACTCACTCTCCATTCAAAAATACAACACAAACTTTATTTGTACCGACCCCTAATACTGTACCGACAGAATTTATAATATCATTTTTAACATTTATATTCATCTTACTTGAACTTATTACTGTGACCCCTGCGATTTCGGGTGCATTTTCTTTTGATATGACCGCCGATTGATTTCCGTCTTTATCTGTAATTACAAGGACCCGCCCCTCTTCGCGTACATATTCTTTTTTCCCGCCTGAAGCTAATGTTATTGTGACTTTGCAATCGCCGGCGCCATAGATTCCTTTGAGCATTTCTTCCAATCTGGCTTCGGTCTCATATACAAAATTTTGGTCCGATGCTCCGATCGAAACAGTTTCAACCGTTTGATCTTGTTCAAAGCGAACCGACATCAAAACGACCCCTATGATAATGAGTACAGGAGCGTACCAATATTTTTTATACATCATTGTTAATTCCCTTAATTTTTCATTCATTTTTCACCTCTATATTCCCTTTTTCAATTTGATATCGACCGGATAAAAAATCGATTGCCACTTTGGAATCATATCCGTTTAATACAATATGTGAAATCTCAAAATTATCATTAATCAACCCCACTTCAATGTCCAGCACCCGAGCAGATATCTTTTGATTTTTGAGAAAATTATTCATTTCATCGATCAAGCCGCTTTCTATTAAATCTACAGTATCGTTCCCGAGAGTATCGGTATAGCTTTGCTCATAGATCAGCTTTACTTTTGAAAAATCAAAATTTCGCACTCCATCAATCATTGAGAGCAAAATGAAGACAGAAAGGATCATTTTCATCAATCCGTTTACTTTGCCGTCCGGTATCAACTGCTTAATATAAGCCATCAAAACCATCAATAGGCTGATAATCAGCCCCAAACTTTTTATTGCTTCCATTTAACTCACCTGAGTCATAATCCCGAAAAATGAAAATAAGCCCATTAGCGTAACGGCTCCGCCCAAAGCAAGCATCAAATAAAACCCGTTCGCAAGAACCGACGAAATACGCTCAACAGTACCTTCGTTCATAAATCCGGATATCCATTTACATATGCTCCAAGAAAAACCATATACTCCAATGTTAATTAAGGATGGCAACATAATGGACAAAACAATTAAGACGCCGGCAATCGAAAAGGTCGTTTTCACTCCGGTGGCAATGGCAAATAAACCGTCTACCCCTTGGGAAAGGGTATTACCGACCATCGGTATCATCCCGCCTACTGCCGCTCGTATGTACTTTTTCATAATCGCATCTCCTGCGGAAGATGTCGATGTTTGAAGCCGCATGATCAGTCGAAGCACCAAAAGTACAAAACCTATAAACCAAATAATAAATTTTTTAAGTTGATTGGCGATGGATGAAAAATTATATTCGTCGCTGACAGCGGAGCATATGCCGATCGACAGATAAACATCCATTAACGGTAACAATAAACTTTTTGAAACCAAAGCTCCCGCCTCTCCCAAAAAGACCAACGCGCCTGAAAATACAGCGGCTGTCCCGCCTTCTCCGGCCGCAATCATAACAACGGAAAACGACGGAATACACGCGGCGGTAAAAATCCCCATATTTTGAATTGCTGCTTGAAGGGATGATGCACAATTACTGAGATTTACTTCTATCATCAATACCATTGCCATCGAAACAACCATGCCAAAGATCTTTTTGATGTTTTGATTGCTTAAATTGTCGCTGCTCCGGTTTATGAGCGCCGATAAAAATATCAGAGATATTCCAAGCATTAACCCTTGCGACGCTTCGCGAAATGATGTGCAAAACTGCTCCCATATAAATGCAAAGAAATGTGCAAAGGATAAATCATTTTTAATCGATTCCGGATCATTTAAATCGGTATCATCGGAAAGCAGAGAATTCTCCAACGGAATCGAATGACGAAAATCGTCATTATATGGCTCTGCAAAACTTTTGATCGGTTGCAAGATAACCAATAAAAAAATTAAAACGAAAAGTATAATCTTTTTCATTCCAGCAATCTTAATACAATACTTAAAAAATCTTCAAACAACGGAATTGCAAGTACCAATAATGCGCAACGGCAAGCCATATCAAGTTTATCGCCCCAACCAATTTGGCCGCAATCCTTGCAAAAACCAACCGCAAACTCCGATATGTAGCAGATACTTAATCCTTTTAAGACAACCTTAAAGTATTTACTCTCCACGCCGATACGTTCACTCAGTTCCTTTGCAAAAGTGAATACCGAAGATAGCTTGGTGCATACAAAAAGTAATATCAACAATGTTCCGCCGATGGTGACGAACACAGCAAAACGCTCGTTAAACGAACGAACAATCAGGTAAAGCAAAAGGCATACCATCATCGATGCCAATAAACTATAAATCGTCATTGCAATTCAAAAACAGTTTTTATTGTCACAAACAGATTACTTAATTCGCTCAATAAAACCAAAATCGATACAATGATTCCTGCAAGCGTAGTCAATGTGACATATTCATCCCGTCCTAATTTTGCCAAAATTAAATTTACAACTGCGACGGTTATGCCGATGGTCGCAATTTTAAAGATCAATGCCACATCCATATCAGAACAATAATACGGCCAACAGTAAACCAAGCGCCCCTGTCACCAATGGCCGAGCCTTTCCATTCTTCTCTTCTGTCTTTTTCAAATGATCTATCATACCTGATAATTGTTCAACCACAGCACCGCAGCGGTTCAATGCATCGTTATAGGAATCCGTTTTGATCTTTTCAACCGCATCAAAAATCATATTGCGTTCTTCATCCGAGAGCCATTTATTTGCATCATCGTCCATAAAATGATCTCTCTCCAAAAAATAAGTTTCGATCGATCGACGCTCATGCTTCAATTCAGTATAAAATAAATCAAGGTACTCTTTCATTTGAATTAACCGTTCCAGTCTCTTTCTTTGGCTGTTTGAGGGCACCCAACCCATAATTATACTCCCGCTAACAATCAAGACAACACCAAAAATCTTTATCATCAAACTCATTTACAGTAATAACCTTTCGAATTCTTCCTGGAGTTTTCGCGCCTTTTAATAAAACAACCTTTGAGATCGCTCCTGCTTCTTTTAATCTTTTGATTTGCGGACGGTTAAATAATTCTTCTTCATCTCTTGCATGCGCTGTTGCCAAAAAAGGAACGCCGGCATTCATCGCTTCAAGCATCTTTTCCACTTCCTCATTCGATCCGATTTCATCGCAAACCAAAACTTGGGGAGCCAAAGTACGCAGAGCGATCATCATTCCGTATGGTTTTGGATACCCATCAAGGACATCGCATAAAACACCAAGATCTTTTTGAGGAACTCCACGAAAGCTTGCGGCAATTTCTCCGCGTTCATCGATTACCGCGCAGCGATAACCCTTTTCGGAAAGGACACGAACAAGATCAGACAATAATGTTGTCTTCCCACCGCAGGGTTCCGATACAATCAAAGTTGAGCAAAATTTATCATCGCAAAGAAGTTTCGGCAACAATTTTTTTCCGCCGCATCGAATCTCTCGGCATATTC
Organism: uncultured Clostridia bacterium; assembly: GCA_937881855.1. Taxonomy (GTDB): domain Bacteria; phylum Bacillota; class Clostridia; order Oscillospirales; family QAKW01; genus QAKW01. Next base: position 14,908 of record CALGEL010000023.1, read on the forward strand.
TTAAATTGATGGATGATATATAATTAATTCGAACTCGACCCGATTCATTCAGCATATAGCTTCCGCAAACTCCGGCACGATGACCATTTGGCAATGGGATGTACCCTTGCTCCATTTGTGTCTCAAATTGATAGGCGGCGCCTTGGCAAATCAATTGCATCATCGTTTCCATATCAGATGTATCCACTTCAATGCCATCAATAAGATAGTTTTTTTCGCCACAACTAATTGTGCATCCGCGTCCGTTTCTGAAACGCAATTCTGTCGCGGCTTTTAGTAATTCTTCGGGTTGTTCAAGAATAATGGGACACCACTTCTGAGGTATATAATCCAATAATTCTTCGATTTTATTTTTTTTTACTGTTTTCACCATAAATAGTTGTCCCCTTTCGCTTTAAGTTTATGGAAATCTTAAATCAAATAGAACAAACATTTAATATTACCTTCCTTTTCCGCCATACTAAGGAAAAAGGAGAAAAACGAATGAATAACAATACCATTAAAGAAATCTATGCGCGACAAATATTAGATTCAAGAGGAAATCCCACCATTGAGGCACAAATATTGCTCCACAGCGGAATAACCGCTTCGGCGGCTGTGCCCAGCGGTGCATCTACCGGTCAATACGAAGCGGTTGAACTACGCGACGAAGCAGACATATACTGTGGAAAAAGTGTATTTAAAGCCATTGCAAACATTAAAGAAATTATTAACGAAGAACTGAAAGATTACGACATCTTCAATCAATCCTCCATCGACCATAAACTGATCGATCTGGATGGCACCGAAAATAAATCTAATCTCGGCGCAAATGCCACGCTTGCAGTTTCCCTTGCCGCCGCGCGAACAGCGGCTGTGGCATCGAAAATGCCCCTTTATCGCTATTTGGGCGGTGCCGCCGCGATGACGATGCCTGTCCCTATGCTCAATGTTTTAAACGGCGGAGCTCATGCAAACAATAATGTTGAAATTCAAGAGTTTATGATCGTCCCCGTCGGTGCCCCGACCTTCACCAAGGCAATGGAGATGAGCATGACAGTTTATCATGCGCTTGGCCATATTCTCAAAGAATCGGGCTTGGGTACAACTGTTGGCGACGAAGGAGGATTTGCTCCAAATCTTGAAAACGACGAGCAGGCGTTAAAATTATTGATTCGTTCCATCGAACGTTCCGGGTTAATACCGGGCAAAGACATTGCCATTGCATTAGATGCAGCGGCCAGCGAATGGAAATCAACAGAAGATTATCAACAACCAAAGTCTAAAAAAAGGTTTACAACCGCCGAATTAATTCAATATTTCGACGATCTGATCAATAAATATCCCATCATCTCGTTAGAAGATCCATTGGGTGATGATGATTTTGCGGGCTTTGCCCAAATCCGAAAACAAACGGGAATACAAATCGTCGGTGATGATCTCTTTGTTACAAACAGTTCCCGATTGAAAAAAGGAATATCTAAAAAAAGCGGCAATGCGATATTGATCAAACCCAATCAAATCGGTACACTCAGCGAAACCTTAGAAACCATACGTTTAGCTAAATCTCATGGATATAAAACCATTATTTCGCATCGCAGCGGTGAAACTGCCGACCCCTTTATTGCCGATCTGGCAGTCGCGGTCAATGCCGGTCAGATTAAAACCGGTGCCCCTGCACGAAGTGAACGGGTTTGCAAATATAATCGCTTGATGGGGATTGAGCAAGTATTGGGTATTCATAGTTATTACCCCGGTTCTGCCGCATTTCTATAAAAAATAAGAGCTTGGAGATTATCCAAGCTCTTATTTTTTTAACCATTCAATACCGCCATTGCTTGTTGCAACTGGGTATCTTCATCGTATGTCAATTCATAAAAACGTTCTTCTTGCGCAGCAGTCAACTTTGACTCAATATGCGGGGCCACACCGACGCCATCATAATTATTTCCGCTGGGCGGATAATAAAGATTGGTGGAAAGATATAACGCACTTTCATCTCCCAAGGGGATAATTTCCTGCGCCATGCCCTTACCATAGGTCAGCGATCCAACCAAGGTTCCATACTCATAGTCCCGTATGGCCGCGGCAAACAGTTCGCCGCCACTATAAGTGCCGCCATTGATTAACACCGCAATTTCACCGCTCAGGCAGTTTTTATCCGAAGAATACTCTTTTCTGTTATTGGCTTTATCCGTTGTGGAACATATAATTCCTTCGGGCAAGATATAGTCTAAAATTTCGGTAACCGATGTCAAAGACCCGCCGGTATTATTGCGCACATCGAATATGAATTTATCAACCTTTTGATTTTTTAGTTCCTCAACTGCTTGTTTAAAGTCAGCCGTCGTATTAGCATCAAATTCACTGATCGATACATATCCCGTATTATTTGTCAGCAACCGAGAAGTTACGGTCTTTTCATTATAAACTTGAACTTCAACCGTTGCTTTAATTTCCGTCTCACCGCGCAATACCCCAAGTTTTATCTCAGTCCCGATTGCCGCCTGCAACCGATTTGTAGCTTCGGAATAGCTCAATGTATTCACATCGACATCGTCAATACGAGCAATGATATCGCCGGCTTTTAGTTCTGCCTTTTCCGCCGGAGAGCCGGAGCGAACACGTGTAATTTTCAGCAAACTTGTAGATGCAATGTATTTAACATTGATGCCAATGCCGGAAGATTTCCCTTCTAAGGCCTCTTTATATTCGTGGTAGCTCGTTTTATCCATATAAACGCCATACCGGTCTATACCTTCAACAAATCCGCTCAAAAGCGAATCCATTGCTTTATCTTCATCATATTCACCGATATAGCGGTTATGAATCACCTGATAGACCTGAGATAGTTTTTCAAACATCTCGCTTTTACCGGTTGTTCGTTCAACCATATGCGCCATATACATATATGTGGCAATACAAGCCACAAGAACAGCAGCGATGATAAAGAACAACATGGTCCCGAGTTCTATTTTTTTTCTCATAAAAACACCGCCTTATCAGACAAATCTGAAATTGATATTAAAGTACGATAACGGATTGGTATATTCTCCGTTTTTAATCACCTCAAAGTGCAGATGCGGGCCGGTTGAATAGCCGGTAGAACCGACATACATAATCACATCGCCTCTGGAAACCTGTTGCCCTACCCTTACATTCAAGCGGCTTGCATGACCATATAGCGTACTGCACCCGCCGCCGTGATCAATAACCACATAGTTTCCATAGCCGCTATTATATCCGGCTTTCAATACCTTGCCGCTGTTCGCCGCAAGAACCGGTTTGCCATTAATTCCGCTTCCCGAAATATCGACACCTGTGTGCAGTTTATAAACACCTGTCACCGGGTGGGTACGCATACCGAATTTGCTGGTAATCATATGATATCCGCTAACCGGCCATAAAAATTCACCGCCGACAAATTCCGCGTCGCCCTTTTCAGAAAGTTCCTTGCGAATTTCGGCTTGCAGCTGCTCTTCTGCGCGCTCAGCCGCTTGAATTGCTTTGATATTTTCTTGAGATTGCTGATTGAATTTTTGAATTAAAGAGTTGCTTTGAGATTGCTTGTTTTCAAGGTTTTCAACATTCTTTTCCAAAGCACTCAGCGCTTGCTCTTGCTTTTCTTTCTTTTCTTCAATCGCCTTGGTTTCCTGCTCGATCGTCTCGCGCGTTTCTTTTAAAGCATCGATGGCTTTTTTATCATATTCCGCCATCTGCCTTGCAAGTTCCACACGAGCAACAAATTCATGAATCGAAGCAGATTTCAAGATAATATTCAAATAGGACGAATCGCCCAATTCATACATTGCTCTGATGCGGTTTTTAGCCAACTCGGTATTTTTATCCAAGTTTTCTTCGGCAACAGAAAGTTTCTCTTTGGATTCATCCAGCTCGGAATTCAAACCATCAACCACATCGCCGAGAATGACCGCCTCTTTATTTAAATCATTAATTTGTTCATCAATGATTTCTTTTTCTTCCAAAGCGGCATTTTTTTTATTTTTAATTGTTTGAAGTTCTTTTTCCAGACGCTCACGCTTTGCAATAATATCGTCGAGTTCTTCCTGCATCTCAGAAACAGATGCGGCGTATGCTGTGAACGAAGTTACAATCGATGCAAACATACCGATAATCAACAATATTACTATAACTAGCGCAATAATGGAACTCCATCGTTTCATAAAATCACCTTATACCTTTAAATACTTATTGATGGAAAACGCACTGGCAACAAACCCAACAAACAAACCGATGCCGCAAAAGATAATAGCGATTATAATTGCCATAGAACCAAACGGAACGGTGGTAATGAAGCTAAGTCCACCCACTAACGGCTGCAACAGATAGACATATACCACCCATTGCATCGCAAAGGATACCGCCGCCGCCAAAACGCCAATAATGACACCTTCAAGAATAAACGGTGTCCGAATAAAGGCATTGGTCGCACCAACATATTTCATAATATTGATCTCATGTCTACGGCTATACATCGCCAACTTAATCGTGTTCGACACAATGAACCAAGACACAATCGCCAAAATCAGCATAATCCAAAAGCCGAGCACATCCAAAACTTTCTTTAAAGACAGCAACATATCCACCACATCCTGAGAGTCAGATATGTTTGCAATTCCATCGATTGCAAAAATTTTAGCCGAGATTGCGCCAAATTCATCCAGATGGTTCTTATCAACACGAATTCTGAATTCATCTCTAAGCGGATTCTCATCCCCATAAAACCAGGAAAGATATGCTCCTTCCTCTCCAAATTGGTTTCTATACTCCTCTAATGCCTCATCGTTTGTGACAAATCGAACATCTGTAATATGCTCACTTACCGACTCCACTTCTTCTTGAAGGCTTGCGAGGTCTTCTTCATCGGTCTCTTCGTCGATATACGCGACAATTTCATTCTCATCGCCAAGTCTTTCAACAAAAGCGGTAATATTCGCAGAGCAAAGATAAGCCGAGCCGATAATGAGCATACACGCGATCAAGACAAAAATAGAGGCAAAGGTCATTAAATAATTCTTTTTAATGCTATTAAATGCAGATTGCAAAAAATACATAGTTCACCTCTTAGTTCTGGTCGGCGTAATAGCCGCCGATCTGATCGCTTGTAACTCTTCCCTTTTCAATGTGAATAACACGCTTATTAAACTCGTTGACCAGGGTATTATCATGGGTTACGACAATGACGGTTGTACCATTTTGATTGATTTGATTCAATAATTCCATAATCTCGCGTGCCATTTCCGGATCAACGTTTCCGGTCGGCTCGTCCGCGATAATCATATGCGGATTATTCACCAAAGCACGCGCCAAAGCAACCCTCTGCTGCTCACCGCCGGAAAGCTCGGGCGGATAATTCTTCGCTTTATGACCCAAGCCAACGATCCCTAAAACATAAGGGACTCTCCTACGAATTGTTCTCTGCGAACAACCGACAGCCCGCATCGCAAAAGCAACGTTTTCAAAGACCGTCATTGTATCGATCAGTCTGAAATCCTGAAATACGACGCCCATACTTCTGCGGAGCATTGGCACCTTGGAATTTTTCATCTTTTTAATGTCGAAGTCTCCCACAACAACCTTGCCGCCCGTGGGAATTACTTCGTGCATCAACAACTTGATAACCGTACTTTTACCTGCTCCGCTGGCACCGATGATAAATACAAATTCACCATCGTTTATTTCAAAAGAAACACCGTTGAGCGCATTGGTGCCGTTGGGATAACTTTTATATACATCATCAAATAAAATCATGTGAACTCCTAATTAAAATTTAGTAGGATTCGCGGTAAGATATTTCTTAACCATCAAAGCAACCTTGAATACGATTGCGTGGTCAAATCTTCTCAGATCCAGACCGGTAAGCTTACGAATCTTTTCCAATCTATATACCAAAGTATTACGATGAACAAAGAGCTTTCTCGATGTTTCAGAAACATTAAGATTGTTTTCAAAGAACTTTTGAATGGTAAACAAAGTCTCATAATCCAGCGATTCAATCGACCCCTTCTTAAACACTTCGGATAAGAACATTTCACACAATGTTGTGGGTAATTGATAGATCAATCTTCCGATACCGAGATTATCATAAGTCATAATAAATTTCTCGGTATCAAATACCTTGCCAACTTCAAGTGCAATCTGAGCCTCATTAAAGGAACGCGGCAGATCCTTGATATTATCGACAATCGTACCAATACCAACATAAGACTTAATATAAAGTTCACTGCTGATAATATCAATAATGCTTTTAGCCAACTTTTCAAGGTCTTTGTTATCATTAGAATTCTTAACTTCTTTTACCAGAACCAAATCTGTTTCATTAATATTGATAATGAAATCCTTTTGACGATCCGGGAAAAGCCCTTGCAGAATATCATAAGCGGAAACATCACTCTTATCCGACAAACGAAGCAAAATGACAACGCGGTATGCTTCCACTTCAAAACGCAGTTCTTTGGCCTTAATATAAATATCGCCGGGAAGAATATTATCTAAAATGACATTTTTAACAAAATTATTCTTATCAAACTTCTCATCGTAATATTGCTTGATATTTGTAAGGGTAATGGTAATCAAATTGATATATTTTTCCGCTTGTTCGTCGGTCCCTTCAACAAAGGCAACATATTCCAACCCCGAACGAGAATTCAGCGGTTTATAAGTATAGCCATCCTCAACAATACTTTCCATTGTTGCAGAGATGGAAGAAATTACATTTTCATGCACTTCTCCAATTTTAATCAAGTCGCTGCAAGAAATAACCGTACCATTTTCGTCGATAACGCCAACAGTTCGATCAATGCTGTCCTTTAATTGATAAACTACACTTTGGAAAAAACGATTAGACATTTATTATAATCCTCCTATACATTTTGACTATAATGCTATTTAATATTTTACACCATAAGAGTATCTTTTTCAACAGTTTTTTATAATTTTGTTTGTTAATCTTGCACAAGCGTGTTAATAAAAAGGCAAAATATCGCCAATTTATTGTTGAAAAACTACATCACATTCTTTTTTATAATCAAAAATTCATTCGTCATATTCCATAAAAAAACACCCTTTGCAAAAAGCAAAGGGTGTTTAAATCTAAATTAGTTTACCAAGGTACGCTCGGTTTCTGCATCGAAGAGATGGCAATAGGAGAGATCCAATACAGCTTCAATAACATCGTCTGCCTTAGCAGTAGATTTGGGAGATACACGAGCTGTAAACTTATTACCTTCAATTTCGAGATACAGATAGGTCTCAGAGCCCATCAACTCAGCAACTTCGACATTGCACTGAATCTTATATTCAGGCATCTTTGTCAAGAAGTCAACTTCATCATGAACGTGCTCGGGACGGATACCGAGAATAACAGTTTGACCAACTTTTTCTTTAACATCATCGTTGATCTTTTCAGCGGGAAGCTTCAAGCTGTTGCCGGCAAACTCAACGTAATAATCGCCATCTTTCTCAACCAACTGAACCTTAACAAAGTTCATTTGAGGAGATCCGATAAAGCCTGCAACGAATACATTGCAAGGATACAGATACAGATTTTGAGGAGTATCAACTTGCTGAATGACGCCATCCTTCATAACAACGATACGAGTAGCCATGGTCATAGCTTCGGTCTGGTCATGGGTAACATAGATGAAGGTGGTCTTCAAATTATGGTGGATCTTAGAAAGCTCGGTTCTCATCTGAGCACGCAGCTTAGCATCCAAGTTGGAAAGAGGCTCGTCAAGCAGGAAGACCTTGGGCTCACGAACGATCGCACGACCAAGAGCAACACGCTGACGCTGACCGCCGGACAATGCCTTCGGCTTTCTATCCAGCAAATGGCCGATGTCCAAAATCTTAGCAGCTTCTTCTACTCTTCTCTTGATCTCTTCCTTCGGGGTCTTTCTGAGCTTCAGACCAAATGCCATATTATCAAAGCAGGTCATATGGGGATACAGCGCATAGTTTTGGAAAACCATCGCAATATCTCTATCCTTAGGAGCTACATCATTAACCAGTTTGTCTCCAATAAACAATTCACCTTCGGTGATTTCTTCCAAACCGGCAACCATTCTCAATGTGGTGGACTTACCGCAACCGGAAGGACCAACCAATACCAAGAATTCTTTATCTTCGATTTCGAGATTGAAATCCGATACTGCTACAACGCCACCGGGATATCTTTTGTAAATACCTTTTAACGACAAACTTGCCATATTTGTTAAACCTCCTAAATATATCATTTGTCTTATATTACTTTACCACAATGTTATAAAAAATGGAATACTTTTTTTAAACAAATTTAATGTCATTATTTTGTAAATAATGCACAAACTTTCCGGCTATTCAATAAAATCAAGGTTATTTTTAGCAGAAATCACAACAATTATTAGCAATCTTTTTCCAAAACTGCTATTTCATCATTCGTCAGATAGCGATACTCCCCTTCCGCAAGGTTCGCATCCAACGATAATCCGTGGATTGAATTGCGATGCAATTTCAACACCTCGTTATCAATCGCAAAAAACATTTTCTTGATTTGATGAAATTTACCTTCGGAAATTCGAATAAGACCATAGCAATCGTCTTGCGGAATATAATAAGCCGGTTTGCATTTTGTTCCATCTTTAAACCGAATCCCATTCTCAAATTGTTGAATATTCTGCTCCGTAACCGGATGCGCAGACAATACCGAGTACTCTTTATATACATCTTTTTTCGGAGCAAGCAGACGATGCGCCAATGGACCATTATTCATAAGCAGGACAAAGCCTGTTGTATCCTTATCCAGCCTACCGCAAACAAACAGATCCTTCTTCAAATCTTCTTTATCCAAAAGATCAAATACCGTTTTACTCTTTGAATCTCTGTTGGCACAAACAAAGCCTGCGGGTTTATTCAACATAATATAAAAATAGCGTTGATATGTAAGAAGTTCACCGTCCAAGAAAACCCTATCCGCTTCACTCAACTGCAAGCTCCCGCTTTTAGCTTTTGCCCCATCGACAAAAACTCTGCCGGAAGTAACCATTTTCTTCGCTTCTGTACGCGCTATATTCAAAGTATCACATAAAAATTTATCTAATCTCATTTTTTCTTTTCATTATTCTTTTACAAATCCGTGTACAAACCCATTATGAGAAGAAGCAGAAATGTCTCCGCCAATAATCTTGCTGTTATAAATCAATAAATCGGCATATACATCCTCTTTTGCATCCGGATAGTTTGTAACAAGATATGTATATTTTTTTACTCGATATCCCTTAAATTTCTCCAGATCAAATCCGCTGATTTTTTGAAGATTATTATAGGATTCATATGCATCATCAAACTCCGACGGGATAATTACCTCTTCGATCAACAACGGTTGTTTTTCTGCTTCATAACCGTATGATTTCAAAAAAGCCGTTTGTTGCTCGATTGTTTTTGCTGTTGTATCGGCCGTGCTCTTTAATACATCGACTGAATCTTTGGGCGTCATTGCAGCAACTGCCCCTAAAGTAAGGCAAACAGCGGCGCAAAAGCCCCATAAAATATTCCGATTAAGTTTTACAGACCATATAAACATATAATCATCTCGCCTTTCGAAAAAATTATACTAATTTATATGGTCTGTATGTATTAATTATTCAGTTTTCTCTGCAATGACCTTTTGCGTAATATTTGCAGGTGCCTCTCTATACTCCAAGAATTCGAAGTTAAAGGTCGCGCGTGCATGGGTCATACTGCGCAGATCCATTGCATAAGAATTCATCTCGCTCATCGGAACGATCGCTGTGACAATTTTAAAGCCTCTGGTTTCGGATGCATCCATAGAAAGAATCTGGCCACGACGCTTATTAATATCGCCGATAATATCGCCCATCAACGCATCAGAAACATGGACCGAAAGGGTACCAACCGGCTCAAGCAAGACCGGATTGGCCATCTTCATACCTTCCTTAAAAGCAATCGACGCTGCGGTCTTAAATGCCATTTCGGAAGAATCAACGGGATGATAAGAACCATCCAGCAAGGTGGCCTTCAAACCGGTCACAGGATAACCGGCCAAAACACCTTTGGTAATGGATTCGCGCAAGCCCTTCTCGACTGCGGGGAAATAGTTTTTGGGGACAGCACCGCCGAAAACTGTCTCTGCGAATTCAAATTCACCTTCAAACAACGGTTCAAATTCGATCCATACGTGGCCATATTGACCATGTCCGCCCGATTGTTTCTTATGTTTTCCTTCCACCTTTACCTTCTTGCGGATTGCTTCGCGATAAGGAACTTTAACCTCATCCAGATCGACATTTACGCCAAACTTAGAAGAAAGTTTGGATACAACGACATCTAATTGAAGATCACCAAAGCCGGAAAGAACCATCTGCTTTGTTTCAGCATCTACCTTCAACCGCAAGGTGGGATCTTCTTCGATCATACGATTGATTCCTTGCGCGATCTTTTCTTCATCACCCTTTGCTTTGGAAACAACCGCCTTACTATAATTCGACTTCGGAAATTCAATCGGTGCAAAAACAACAGGGAAATCTTTATCGCAAAGAGCTTGCGAAGTCCCGGTTACAGCAAGTTTTGTAAACACACCGATATCACCGGCCTGCAACTCATTAACTTCTTTTTGCTTCTTGCCGAAAGGAATATAAATATGAGCAATCTTTTCCTGCTCATCCCGAGTAGTATTAAGATAAGAACTATCCTTCTTCACGGTACCGGAATATACCTTAAAGAAAGACATTTTTCCAACAAAGGGATCTGCTACCGTTTTGAAAACACGTAATACGGTCGGACCGGCCGGATCGCAAGGAATTTCAACAATCTCTTCCCCTTTGGTTGCTTCGATTGAACCGGAATCCAACGGGGTCGGGAAATAATGAATGATTGCATCCAAAAGCTGATAAATACCACGCACTTCTGTCGGAACGCCGCAAAAGACAGGATACAACGAATTCTCTGCGACCGCTTTTTTCATACCGACTTCTAATTCTTCGGTGGTAAATTCTTCGCCATTAAAGAATTTATCCATCAATGCATCATCAGTTTCGGCAATTGCTTCCAACGCCTCATTATAATAGTTGTTAACTTTATCCTGCATATTTGCGGGAACAGGAACAACACCCTCGCCGAAACGATAACCCTCATTGGTAATTACATTAACCGTACCCACCAATTTGTTGTTTTCAACAATCGGTAAAGTGATGGGCAAAATATGGTGGCTGCCAAACTTGGCATGTAATTGTTCGACAATGCTGTAGAAATCGGCGTTTTCGTCATCCAACCCGGTGATAAAGAATGCGCGAGGCATCTTGCGATTCTCGGTCTTTTGCCAAGCCTTCTCCGTTCCGACCGAAACAGTGGTCTTGGAAGAAAGAACGATCAAGGCAATATCCGCCACTTCCAAGCCTGAGATTTGATCCCCTTCATAGTCATAGTTTCCGGGGACATCAATCAAATTAATCTTAACATCTTTATAGTCAAAGGATGCCATAGATAAAGAAATTGAAATTTTTCTTTTGATTTCTTCGGCATCAAAATCCAGAATCGTATTACCCTGTTCGATCTTACCCAGCCGATCCGTCGCTTTGGAAAAATAAAGCATCGATTCGGCCAATGTCGTCTTTCCGTTTCCTTTATGGCCAATCAGACAAATGTTGCGGATGCATTTTGCAGGTGTACTCATGATAAGATCTCCTTTCATGGTTTTAAAAACCAAAAAAATATTATGAGATTATTATACATTATAAACAAAGAAAATGCAAGTCTTTAATAAATTATTTGCAAAAAGTACAAACGAGCCAAACAGGAAGGAACCAAATCGCCTGAAAAGCCAAAATCTGCAACGCGGTATTTGCCGAATAACCGGCCAAAGCGATAAAAAACATCAAAACAATGGATATCAATGGATAGACCACTCGAATCACCGAGTTTATCTTCAAAGCCGACAACAATTTACTTGCCCCAAAAAGGCAAGCTGCCAGCCCCTTCGGTCCCGAAATAGATGCCAACAAATCGGATGATTTTTCTTGACATTCCAATAATTTTTTACATTCTACACCGGTTTTGGGAGAAATCAAATGAAACAGATTTAATTGGATCGACGGATAAAGATGTTTTAGCATATCCAGGTTAAACAAGAAATTACCGGAAACAATTCCAACGCTGACACATTCTTTTTCAATCAGCTCAATAGCATCAGCCGTTCGCTTGCTTCTCTCATAGCTCGTGATAAATATGCCTTCTGCCGATTTATGATAAGCAACATAAACCGGAAAATGGGATTCTTTCAGTTTGAGATTAAAAAATTCCGGCGGAAACTCAATGTTAAATTGTTCCATCAATTCTTTATTTCCTATTAAGAACAATTTACTATGAATCAAGCAGGAATATCCCATGCCCTCGTGATAATAAATATCATCCACGCGCGGTAAAGAGATCGAACTTTGGTCAATCATCTTTAAAAACAACGGTTTCAACGGCGTTCCGACACAATCAAATAATGCTGCAATATCCGTAATCAGATCGTCAATCCGAAGATTTCCAATCGCCTTGACCCCTTGGAGAAGCACGGCATCGTTTTCCAAAAAGTCTTCCTCAGAGATGATCATCAAATCGGAATCTTCCAATGCTTTTGCAGATGCGGCAGAGGTGAGAACACCGCCTTTTTTTCGTATTTTTTTACCATTTTTAAAAATTGAAAGCGCAAAATAGTATCTCGAAAAAAAGGGGACCGAAAGAGCCAAAGCCGCGGCGGGAAAAAGCAATGCTTCGCCCAATGTCCCCAATTGCGATACCGCAATGGTGCCGACAATGACCAAAATAATACTCATAAAAAAATAACGAGAAAATTTCTCACCATAATTAAAATCCGAATAACTATGATCAATATAGCGCGACAACAATTTGGTTTTATGCGCGAAAACCACGCCTCCTCCCTCACCTGTTTCAAGAATTAAATCGTTAATTGCTTCGCAGGATGATGGAATGCTGACGGTCAGTTTATAATCCCGCATTGATGCGAGTTTAAAATTATTTTTGATATTAGCCGCTATCTTTTTCTTTGCACGTACATTGAAGAATAAACCAATAGCAAGCATCGGTTCAAGCACCAAGGAATACGGAATAAACTCGGGTTTAATCAATTCAACGACACGCACCAAAAGCAAGGAAATAGTCAAGATCGCCAACAATGTATCGGTATCTGCCCGCCCGCGCAACAATCGTTTTAAGCCGGAAACAAAGATACTAAGAGACAAAAGTAAACATAAAATATCCACCGCTAAAAGCGCTATATTATAGAATACACCGCGTACATCACCGCCGAACAAAACAGGATAAAACTGAGCAAAAAACAAATACAGCGATGCAGCCGAAACGCAGAAAAATGCCAGCGTCTTCACCGCCATTTTGCCCACAATATTCTTTAAATCCCTATAAATCTCATCGCGTTCGTCTTCATTTTCAAAATCATCAATATCTTGCATTTCGTCATTTAAATGAAGATCGCCGACATACTCCTCTTCCTCATCATTTTCATCTTCATCACCATCCAAAAAACGGCGAAGTGCAGATTTATTTGATGAAGACGCAACATGGCTCTTGTCGTTTTTGATTTGTTCAAACAACGACTCGTCTACTACCGAAGAAACATCCTCATCAGAAGACCGCTGTTTTTCGTGATTATCAATCACTTTTTTAGTTTCTTCAACAAGCTGAGAATCTCGTTGAATCGCATCGATCTGCGCCATGATCTCATCTATAATATCATTTTGATTTCTTGAATCCATCAATTCACACCCTTAATTTCGTTGTTTGGATATTTCTTGCATAATAACCGAAGCGGCGACCGAAGCGTTCAAGCAAGATACCTTTCCCTTCATCGGAATACGAACAAAGAAATCACACTTTTCACGTAAAAGTCTCGAGATACCCGTATCTTCGCTGCCAACGATCAACGCTACACCGCCGGAATAATCCTGTTCATAATAAACATTTTCACCGGCCATATCACAGCCATAAATCCACACATTTTTTTCTTTAAGCAGTTCAATCGTTTGTGCAAGATTGGAAACTCTAGCGACAGGAATATGATGTATTGCACCGCCGCTGGCCTTTGCTACCGAAGGAGTCAGACCGACAGCGCGGCGCTTTGATATAATCACACCGTGTGCGCCAAAGGCATCGGCCGACCGCAAAATGGCACCTAAATTATGTGGATCCGCCAATTCATCTGCAATGATAATAAACGGAGATTCTCCACGCTCATCCGCAACTTTTAAAATATCTTCTAAACTTACATATTCTTTTTGAGCTGCATAAGCGAGAACTCCTTGATGATTAACATTCGGAGCTTTTCTGTTCATCGCAGCTGCATCAATATGAACAATCGGCGTACCTTTTTCCTTACATAATGCCACAATTTTTTTATAGTTGGCATTTTTAACATCGCCCGATAAATATACACGCTCCACTGTTGCGTCTGACAAAAGCAGTTCTGTGACATTATTTTTACCAAACACAAATTCCTGCTGAATTCTTTCTTCAAATCCCATAGTAGTCACCTCAAATAATAATCTAAATTTAATTATACTACATAAAAAGAAAAAATACCATCGAAAGCGCAAATTTTCGATGGTATTTTTAAAATTTAATAGATTAAATCAATCAAAATTGTCGCCAACACAGGAAAAACGGCAAATAAAAGTGTAACTATTAGATTAAACTCAAAGAATAAGCAAATTAAAGCTGCTAAAATTAATGGTAAAACCAATCCAATAAGTTCTTTTTTATTCCATTTTGATTTTTTGATTCTGCGACAATATAACAAGGTTGCATATAGTACGAACGAAAATCCCCAAGCCGCTATTGAACCGCCCGCCAAAACGAACGAAGAGATATAAAAAGTAATCGCGAACAGACCGCCGATAGCTAAACTAAGCTTTGATTGATTACAATTTTTCACCGAATGGACAATGTGATGACAAAGAAAAATCAAAAGCGGATGCAGCATCAGAATAGGAAATGCTGCCATCGGGTCCATACTTTTCAAAAAGCAAACAAAAGATCCCGCGATCAAACCAATCAATAAGATATAGATAAAATTCAAACTGCGTTCAATGCCGCAAATCATACACTTAATTTCATAGATTGTTTGGATGGGAGGGCTGTTTTGTTTAAATATAATTTTGGCATTATTCTTTTGGACTTGAGATGCATTAGAAAAAACAGCAACATCACTTTTGGGCGGAAAAGAATAGGTATCCTTTTTCAATGAACTTTCATCCACCGTTTTGATATCGCAACAACCGGCAACAAAATTAGAAACTTCATCGGAATATTCCTTTACCAAATATACATTCATTCCGCTCTTTTTTAATCGGCGAACTTCTTCAAAGCGGTTTTTACCCAACGAAATCTTTTTCAAAACCAAACATTGCAGCGACAATTCTCTATAAAAATCGCCAATTTTTGCGTCTTTTGGTGTAAAGTATATTTCCTTTGCACATATAGCGCCTACCATATAACCATGCGTCTCAAATTCACAGATATATTCTTGCAAGGAGTCATCAATATCTTTAATAAATGGGAGCATTTCTTTCCAATATCCGAATGCTATTGCAAAAGTATCGCCCTCATTTTGGTCAAAAGTCAATTCGGCACTACCAAAGCATTTTTTGCTATTTTTGATAAATAAACTGTTGGCCGTTTCCGAGCCATTAATGTTTATTATTTCATCGTATGTAGTTGATTGATCAATCAAATCAGAAGGCAGGACATATAATATTTTTTCTTTATTTATCCCATCAAAAGCTTGAATATTGCGGACCAATATTTCTTTTTTATAAAGTTTCTCCGCAGTATTATAGTATGTCCATTCAGTAATAAAGGAAGATGGATCAATTACAAACAACGATAGAAAAGAAGAAAATATAAGCAATGCTTCCAGCCATTTACCGGTCACCCCACCGGCAATCAACAATAAAATTACACATAATGCAAAGTAAATGATTGTAGTTATCTTGCCAATATTATTTTTTTGGTTATAAATCGCCGATTTTTGGATCACACTCTTTCTGCGACCAATTTTTTCGATAAGACAATCTTCTTCTATCGCAACAACGATCGCTTCACCGGACCCACCGGTAATATAGCTCCCCTTCCACACCATATTTCCTTGCTGTTCCGGATATAATTTTTCTTCATCGAACACATCGGCAGATTTAAGAGCCGGAATTGTTTTTCCAAACAGTTCCTCCTCATTGACATAGAGATTATTAGCCAAAATCACCCGCAAATCAGCCGGAATAACATCTCCTTTTGCGAGAATAAGCCGATCGCCGCATTCCAATTGAGCAATGTCTATTTCAACTTCTTTCCCATCTCTAATTACTTTTACATTGCTTTCGTTAACTAAAATTCTTTCGTCGTATCGTTTTCTTTTATAAAATAAGGTGGAACATTCGATAACAGAAAATAAGCAAGACGCCAAAAAAAGAGTTATTCCAATAATAAGCAGTCGCCAATCTTTATTTAATATTGAAAAAACCAAATTAATGAAGTGGCATACCAACAAAACAATAAAGACAAAAGAAAAACGCACCTTGCAAATATCAAAAATATTCATCAGGTGGTTCCAAAGAGAATTGAATTTTCTTCCTTGATCTTCATTATTTGTTTCATTATCCTTTAATTGATCATTAAAATAGGAAACCAATTGTTCCTCATTCATCTGATAATATTGCATATTTACCCCTATTTATATTTTTTTACAAAATTATTATATAATAGATATGATAAATTGTAAATAAAAAAACATTAATTCTCCATACTAATAGAAGAAAACAACAGAAAGGAACAAAGAAATGAAATCGACAAAATCAGTAATTTTTTCTATGATGGCCGGAGCCGCATTAGGTGCAACTGCAAGTATGCTTATGTCAAAGACTAAACCTAAAAAAGCAATCAACAAAACCGCCGGGAACGCAATTAAGGCGGTTGGAAACTTTGTGGAACACATGAATTTCTAAAACAAAAAAAGAGGCAACATCTGTTGCCTCTTTTTATTAATTAGCCTACGATACCGCTTCGTGCAATAGATTCTGTAAACTTTCTCTGGAAGATAATAAATGTAATCAACAACGGAGAAATATACAAAACAATACCTGCACGCAAAATAGGATACAGCGAGATCTTATCATCGCTCGCATATTCGCCGCCAATGCCTGTCATACTTGCATACATATTACCTAAAACATCGGGTAAGGTATCAATGTTCGGCATAAACAACGGAATGGTATAGTAATCATTCCAATACCAAACGATACAGAACAAGAATACAGTAACAAACGCAGGGGTTGCATTGGGAACAAGAATACGCAAGAATGTTTTCATTGCGCCGCAACCATCAATATATGCCGCTTCTTCCAACTCTTTAGGGAAGCCTTGGAAGAACTGGCGATATACAAAGACGAACAAGCCGCTCTTTAATCCCGCAGCAAAAAGCGCCGGCAAGATAAATGCCCACAGCGAGTCGGTTAGATCCAAATACGGCTCACTCAACCATCCAAATGATTCCATCGCCGTTGCAATAAATAAGGGATCGAAATAACGGAAGTTGGTATAAAGCGGGATCATAATTGTGGAAGGCGGAACGATGATGGTCAGCAGAACCAAGAAGAACAGAATGTTCTTACCACGGAACTTAAACCGCGCAAAACCGTAACCTGCCAAAGAACACATACATACTTGCAAAATTGTAGGCCAGAACGATACATTAAAAGTATTCCCAAGAGCAGTATCAAATCCCAAAATTTTCCAAGCCTCAGAAAAGTTATCCAAGGTAAAATGTTTCGGGATGTAGATAATCGTCTTATCATACATATCGTCCGGAGTACGAATTGCTTGAGAGACACTGAAGATCAGAGGATACAAAATAATGTAACATAAACCAAGAAGAATGAGCGCAATCGAAACGCTGACAATAAATTTGCCAAACATGTAGCCCCACATTCTCTTATCAGCGCTCTTTTTATTTTCACCAAACTGATGTTTGAAAAGCTTAATTATATTCATAATTTGTTCCTCCTTTCTTATTCATTTTTACCGGCAAGCAAGGTGAAGACACCAAATACAATGCCAATCAAAGCAAGGATTATTACAAAGAACGTCCAGGAAGCCGCCGCAGCACCGCCAAAGTTAAAGGTGAAATTGAGCATGGTATCAATTTCATTAAGAACTCTGTTGTCGGTATCACCGAAAGTATCAACAATTGTATAAACAATGTTAACCAAAATAATCGGAGCCACGTTCGGGAAAGTAATCAGCCAGAATGTTTCCCAGGCAGTTGCCCCTTCAACGTTGCTCGCTTCATACAACGAAGGAGAAATACTTTGAAGAGCAGCCAAGAACAACAAAATCTGGATACCGGAATCCCAAACAACACCAAAGATTCGGTCTGCAACCATAGACATATACTCTGTCAAGGTATCATTCAAACCAAGATTGAGCAAAAATTCAGTCGCATTGGCAGCTTGGAACATAACACCGTTATTAACGTCACCTTGCATAACATCATTTGCGTCACCGGTAGATTGGAATGTTGTCATAACAACACCGGTAGTAACAATTACAGGAAGGAAGAAGATGCTTCGAATCAAACCACGACCAACAAACTTACGATTCAAAAGAACCGCAACAAACAAACTAAAGATCAGGATGACCGGAACATTAACAGCCAAATCGGTCAAAGTTTTAATTAAGGCTTGCAAATAGGATGCACCGCTGGTCAAAAGGCTGACATAGTTATCAAATCCTGCCCAGGTGCACTTGAAACCATCAAAAACTGCAACCTCAGAGAAGGAATACTGAAGCGATTGGAAGCAAGGAATTGCAAAGAAAAGCATAAAACCAAGGAACCAAGGAAGAACAAACATAAAGCCTGTAAATGCCTGGCGGGATTCATAAGAAATGCCGCGTCCCTTGCGAGACATTTTCTTTTCCGATTTTTTAGAGGGTGCAATAACCGGGACTGCCACTTCCTCAACCGCAGGAGTTTCTACGACAACAACCGGAACTACCTCTTCTTCGGTTAAAGCAACTTCTTCAGTAACAATCTGAACAACAGTTTTATCCTCTTCAGGTTCAACAACCGTTTCTTGCACCAACTCATTTGCTTTGGTTTCTTCTGCAACTTTCATTGCCGCTTCTTTTTCCGCCTTTGCTGCGCGCAAAGCCTGAATCTGCTCCGGAGTCATTCTAGCAAGACGCTCACGGAGGATTTCCTTTGCGCGTTCAGGGTTTTTCTCGGCCAACTTTGTTGCAATCTTTTTATTCTCCTCAGGATTCCATTGCGCAAAAGTGGCAGCGGTTTTGATTTCAGAAATGTCATCAACATTCGCTTGAATTTCTAATGCATCATTGTTCAATTCATTTTTGCTCATGCCGCTACACCTCCTACCACTGTAAAGTCTTTTGCTGCGACCTTAACACCATTAACATTTACCTCTGCATCCGAATAGTTTACATAAACCTTGGATCCATTGCTAAATGTAGTAATTTTCACATCATCGGAAATCACTTCGTAATTTACAATGGTGCTCTCACCAACTGCATCATACAACGGTTTCATGCGATTATAAGTTGCAATCATATCATCATAATGATCGTCCAATTCACACGCATACAATTGTGTATAATCCGTATTATGGAATGCTGTTGATTCCGCATCGATGAACTGATAATACAAGCTCATACCGGTCTCTGCTAATTTCAAGATCAAATCATCCTGTTCAGATTCCAGGTTGATCGGATTGCTTGCCATATTAACATATCCACGGAAAACAATTTGATAGAACGGAACTTCTTTAGAAAGCAAAATATTATGGCTTGCATAAACCGGTGCGTCGATAATGTTATCAACATACGGAGCTGCATAGGCATTACCACCGGTGGTGTTTAGAATTCCGTCCTCACCAATGGCCTCATTGGCCCGATTGAAAATCTCAATCATATGATGTTCTGATTTATCGCGCGTAGAATCATCGTTAAGATTGTATGCGCAATAAAGCGTATCACCCAACGAGTTAAAGGAATAACTCTTCAAATCGTATGTAGATCCACTGTTAATAAACTTCTCAGCATAGCCAAGCATACGGGCGGGATGAATTAACATATAACCCATATTCGATTTTACTGCTGCGCCCGCAGCGGAAATTCTTCCTCTCCAGATGACCGCCGGAGAAGCATCCAATCCGTGGGATACATCTTTAAACTTCTTGATTTCACTGGTTTGGCTATGGAACTCATGCAATTCCAAATCAAAAGCCAAAGTATAGTTATCAATTTCATTTACCTTGGCAATCAAACTTTTGATTGCTTTTTTGCCGCCGAGCTTTGAGCTGGGTTTCAAGGTAAGGGGTGTTGTAGTATCCAACCCGCTGGTGGACCAGCCGGAATAATCAATAAATACTTTATCAACTTTATCGTCCACCAAACGATCAACCAACGCTTCTGCTTCAGAATAAGTAGTCAGATATTCAGCGCCTGTATAAGGAATTCCCAAGAAGTGCTTCTGTTTTTTAACCGCGCCATAAAGAGAGATGTTGAGCGCATTGGAAGCAACATCCTTTACAGGAGTCATTCCTTTTTCTTCGATCAAATACTTACGGTATCTTTCAGCCATTCCGATATAGGATGCATCTTCGGTATCCAGAGGATAATACCGTACAATATAGTTCTCAGGACGAATTTCAGAATAATAAGAACCTTCACCCTTGTCACCGGTAGCGGTCTTACGGGCTTGAACATCGCGAATATTAACGCAAGTCTTAACAACGTTATAACTATTCCATAACCGGCTCATATTTGCTTGAATTTCGGTGACAGCTGCGCCACTTTCAATGATTGCAAGAAAAGCATCATTATTCTTCACCATACCATAAACAGGTAAGCGAAGTTCTTCGTTCCAGTTTTGGAAATAACTATTCGTTGAAACTTCGGTAGGGTTCGGAGCAAACATCAAGCCCTCTTTATCGTTGCCAAACATATAGTTGTTGAGCAATTCACGATTAAATTCCATCAACGATCCTGTCCCATCAGGAATAAAACCATAACCAGTATCGTTCAATCCTGCAGCACCAAAATAGGGATACAAGTTCACGCTGAGAATACGAGTATCACCTTTTTCTTGAATCTGATCAATCATCAGTTCAACATGAACATATTCATCTTTCAATGACAATTTTACAGGGATCGAAAAATTGGTGTTCGCCTTTTTGAAATAGAATGTGATGATCCAATCCTTACCCGAGCGCTCGGCGATAACAGCGGCTTGATTGGAATTAACAGAACCCGTAATATAGCTACTGGTAATATACTGAACTGTCATTTTTGAGGTTAAGTCCGTATAAGAATCGCCTTGGGCAATTTGATCCGATTCCCAATCCAAGGGGTTAGAATACCAAACCGCATTGCTCTTTTGATTCATAATGGCAAAATCGCCGGTATTGCTATCAACATAGAGGGCAACATTGGCATTTTGATCCGCCAACACATAGTTGCCTGCAATCTCTAATTTTTCAGGCGCCGCTGAGGCTGCAAATGTAATCGTCGAAATGCAGGAAAGGAGCAAAACGAACGATAAAATAAAGCACATTGTTTTCTTCATTTAATTCATTTCTCCTTTCTTTAAATGTACAAACGCATCCG
>CALGEL010000024.1 GCA_937881855.1 uncultured Clostridia bacterium
GCGGGCCTTTTCTCTATTTGGAATTGGGTCTGCGCCGCCCGTTTTTGGCGCGGATCTTTGCGGTTTCTTGCATTGTTACCTGCCTGATCTCGATGGGAACAACTTCTCAAATCAACGGCATTGTGGATGCCGCCCAAGACTTTTTTGATCCCCAAAAACAACACAATCTCTCGATGTTTGGCTGTTCGGTCAATCTTCCCACATTGATCGCAGGGGCGCTGACCACCATTCTTGTGGGGTTGGTGTTGGCGGGCGGAATTCGCCGCATTGCGTCGGTGGCGACCTTGGCGGTGCCCTTTATGGCGATCCTTTATACCGCATTGACCCTTTGGTTGATTTTGATGCATTGGCGGCAACTGCCTTCCGCCACCGCGCTCATTCTCCATTCCGCTTTTATGCCGCGCGCCACCTTGGGCGCGGCGGCGGGCATCACCCTGCAAAAAGCCATTCGCTTCGGGTTGGGGCGGGGGATTTTCTCCAACGAAGCGGGGATGGGATCCGACCCCATCGCCGCCGCTTCCGCCCGCACCGACGACCCTGCAAAGCAGGGTCTGATCTCGATGCTGGGCCCTTTTTTAGATACCGTCTTGATGTGTACCCTGACCGGCTACGCCGTCATTCTGACCGATGCCTGGAAGATCCCTTCCCTTTCGGGGGCGGGCATTACCCTTTATGCCCTAAGGCATCTGCCGCTCCCCGATGGGTTGCTCTCGTTTTTATATATGGTTTGCCTGCTCTTTTTTGGCTTTTGCTCCATCATCGGTTGGAGTTTTTATGGGGAGCAGAGCCTAAGGTACCTGCTCCCCTGCCGCTCCCATTGCGTTCGGTGGTTTCGGATTTTATTCTTGCTTTTGCTCTTTGGCGGGACCTTTCTCACCGCCGAAGCGGTGTGGAATTTGGCGGATATCTTCTGCGCCTTGATGGCGATCCCCAACCTGATCGGCCTTTTAGGGCTTGCGGAACAAGTATTCCAAGGCACAAAAAAATCCAAGGCATAGCCTTGGATTTTTTTAATCAATCATATCAATAAATTCGCTCAACGTGGTGTATCGGCTGACATAGTAGCGGGAGACTTTGGCGCGGTCTCTGCCCGTTTCATACCGCTGACCGCGGGAGAGCAGACCGAATTGATACTGCTCTTTGGTGATCTTCAAAGTGTTTTCATCCCATTTGCCGGTGGGATAGGCGATGACGAACACTTCCTTACCCAAAAGCCGCGTCAGTTCCAGCTTGGCCTGCGCCAACTCATATTGCTGCTCTTGTTCGTTCAGGGTATCCAAATCCCGATGGGTCATAGTATGGCTTTGGAAAGAAACCAACCCCGATGCGTCCATCTCCTTGATTTGCTCTCGGGTCAGATAATAAGGCAGTTGGTCCAGCTTATCATAAATCAAAAAGATGGTGGCTTTGGCTTGATATTTTTGCAAGATCGGGAACAGTTCGGTATAGTTATCGCTATACCCATCATCGAAGGTCAACATCACCGGCTTTTCGATCTGACCCAGACGGTCGAAATCTTCAAAGGTGACGGTGGTATAGCCATTCTCTTGCAGATACTGCAACTGCTCTTCTAACTTTTTAGGCGAAACAAACAGCGCAGGGATGCCCCAGCAATCATCCGACACCGCGTGGTACATTAAAATCGGGACATCGATCCCTTCTTGCACCCCATCCGCCATCGGATAGGCGGTATAATAGGTGTGGTTTTGCTCGGCATCTTCAAAGGGATGATGCCCTTCCAGCAAGGGTATCAAATCTTCTTTGGATTGATACCATTGCTCCCCATCATACCGCTTTCCTTCGGTGAACACCACCGATTTTTCGCCCAAGGTGATGGTGGCAGAAAAGCTATTATCCTGCTCGGCGATCTCCACCGCCCCGCCCAGCGCATCGGCAAACTCTTGCAGGCGGAGATATTCGGTCTCGCCATCGCTATACACACCCGAAAGGGTTTTTCCTTCGATGGTAATAGCTTGCTCGGTTGCGGTGGGTGCTTGGTCATAAATAGGTGCGAGCGGGCGCGCAACGCACCCGCTCAAAAGCACCGCAAATATAATTATAAAAGAGATGAGTTTCTTCATCTTATTGTTCCGCAGTCATCTTGACATAGCGCATCAGGATGGTAGCGATCTGGGCGCGGGTGGCCGCGCCTTGGGGATCCAGCAGAACCGTGCCGTTGATGGAGTTGCCGTTGATCAATCCCGATGCATAGGCCCATTCCATCGCTTCTTTTGCCCAATCGCTCACCTTATCACCATCGGGGAAGGAAGCAAGGCTCTTGCCGCTGCCGGCATTTCCGGCATAGCGATACAGAATGGTGGCGATCTGCTCACGGGTCACAGTCTCGTCGGGGGCAAAGGTTGTCGCGGTCATGCCGTTGACAATCTCTTTCTCGAACGCCCAGTTGATGGGGTTTTTATACCAATTTTGTTTCAGATCGGTAAAGGGGGATGCGGCAATTGCATCAGGCTCCCCTGCATTGCGATACAGAATGGTCACCAGCATCGCACGGGTGCAGGTGGTTTCGGGCTGGAATTTATTTTCGCCCATACCGTTCATCAAATCATTATTATAGGCAAACAGGACGCTCTCTTTATACCAATCGTTGCCGACATCGGTAAAGGGATGGTTATTGTACACAGGAATGACGGGCTCTTCATAGGTGATCTCGATCATTTTTTCAGATATGGCGGCAACCTCTACCTTCTCGACCTTTAATGCGGTGGAATTGACATTCTTTATCACCTTGAATTTCAAGGTTCCGAAGACCACATCTCCACTAATCGAACCAATATACTGATCTCCTATATCCGGCATCCAAGCCACCGAATAGGCACCTTTTTCCACCTCTTGGGAGATCATTGATCCTCCAATTTTTTCTTCGACAAAGTCGGTCACCTTCAACACTGCGGGATCATATCCCAAAACTAAACCAAAAATGCCGCAGTCGACAAGATCCTCCATACGGATCTTTACCTCCAACTCTTCGCCCAAAACGCCAAAAGGCGCATCCAGCACCAAACGAGCGGGCTTTTCAGCCGCAGAGGCAGGGATGGCGGCGGCCATCAAAACTAAAATCAATAAGCAAGAAATAATGCGTTTCATTGTTTATCCATCCTTTCTCTTGATATTATTATCATATCAAATCTTTTTCCAAAAAGCAATGGCGAAAAATGCCACTTGCTAATCTTTTTAAAGAATGCATGTATTCTTCATTTGGTTGGAATATAAAAAGGGACCTCTTTTCAGAGGTCCCTACATTATTATCGGTCTGCGCCGATTTCAACAGGTCAGGTGTTTGCACGGAATAAGAATGTCGCAATCTGACCGCGGGTGCAGGTGGTATCGGGTGCAAATTTATTATCACCCATACCGTTGGTAATTTTATTTTCCACCGCCCAAAGAACTGCATCATAATAATACGCACCCTTTTGGATATCTGCAAAGGCAGTGGTTGTTTTGGGTGTGGGTTTCTTTTCTGCACGCCAGAGGAAGGTGGCAACCTGACCGCGGGTGCAGGTGGTATCGGGCTCAAAATGAGTCGCATCCATCCCTTGGGTGATGTTGTTTTCTACCGCCCAGAGGACTGCGTCATAATAATATGTGCCCTTCTTCACATCCTCAAAGGGATTTTGGGTGGTTTTGGGCATTGGCTTACCTGCGGCGCGCCACAGGAAGGTAACGATCTGACCGCGGGTGCAATCTTCATCGGGGCTGAAGGAATCTTTATCCGTTCCTGTCGTGATCCCTTTCGTGACCGCCCAAAGGACAGGGGTTTCATAATATTCGTTCGCCTTGACATCCTTAAAGGGATTTTCCGCAAGGATCAGCACCTTCAATTCCGTAGAATGACCCTCATAGGTAACTTTAAGGGTGACATCACCGGCAAAGAGATTGGAAAATCCGCTAATGGTAGCTGCCGAAAGATCCAGCACTTCTTTGGTATTGTTATTATAGAAAACGGTCAGTTTGCCGCCTGCGGGATCGAATTTTTCGACTCCCTGCCGATACAAGGTCTTGGTCGGCATGGCGGTGATGGCGATGGATTCCATCGCTTTTTTGTTCATTGTGATTTTAAACTCAGTCGTCAGATCCAGATGCTTGACAGTGATCGTTTGCGTTCCGATGCGGTTTTTATCAAATCCGCTGACCTTATCTGCGGCAAAAAGCGCAATCACTTGCTCGGTATCGTTGTTATACTTGATGGTCAACTTGCCGCCCGTCAAATTCAATGCCAAATCCTTGCCCTCTAAATAGGAGGTCTTGGGCAGGGTCGTTACTTTGATGCTCACCGCCTTTTTGGCACTGACATTCACTTCAAAGGTGGTGGATTTTCCGCCATAGGTGACGGTAACGGTCTGCTTGCCGATCTGATTGGGGTTATAGTTCGAAATGGTGACCCCCATGGCATCCATTGCCAGCGGTTCGCTCTTCTTATTGTTATAGGTGACCAAAATCATACCGCCCGCCAAGTTCAGGGGCTTTTCTTCGAGATAGTCCGTTTGGTCGGGGGCTTGAACCAGATCCACCTTCTCCACCATTACAGGGACAACGGTAATTTCATAGGAGATGGGGCTCAGGTCCTTATATTGAACATAGATGGTTTTGGGTCCCACTGTTTCGGTGTCCCCTTTAACCACCACATTTTCATCGGTCAACGACAACGGTTCGCTCTTGGTCTGATCATTATAATGCACATAAATCGTTCCGTCTTTGAGCAGCGCCTCTCCTTGCACATAAGTGTTCTTTTGAGGCTTTTCTGCCCATTCGATTTTGGTTGGTGCAGTTTCGATAACGTTAATCGTTACTTTTGCTTCTTTTCCTTCATATGTGTAAATTACATAAGAATCATAAACGGTTGTTTCTGCTTTTTGGGTTACCGGTTCGGATGTATTATTATCATACCAAGCCGTTACAACCACTTGGGAGAGATCCAGCTCTTCCCATTCGTTATGATCGATAACCGAGGGGCTTACAGTGATCCGTTCAAGCACCTTGGCAGCCACTGTGACAGTAAATGTGGCCTTCGCGTCGCCCAATGTGACCGTGAGGGTCTGTTGGCCGCTTTGATAAGGGTCATACCCTGAAATCATCCCAAGGGAAAGATCCAGCTCTGTGGACTGGCCATTATGATAAGTGACTTGGACTGTTCCGCCTTCCAAATTCAGCGGTTCACCCTCTTTATATTCGGTCTTATTGGGGACGGTGACGGAAATTTCCCGAATCTCTAGGTGGATAGACACCAAATAGGTATCTTCCAGCCCTTGATAACCCACCGTTATCGTATACTGCCCTTCGGCATCGCTGCAAAAACCCTCCACCGAAACATCTGCATGATTGAAATCGATGTAATCAGAAGACCCGTTATCATAGATCAGCTTAATCTTTCCGACCGAACGATCCAATTCTTCGCCCAGCAGGTATAGATCCTTGACGCCCTCCACTTCAATCGCCGTCAGCGATTTTTTAAGGACAATGATCTCAAAGGGAACGCTTCCTTCCTCATATGCAATGGTGACGGTCTGCGATCCAAGCTGGTTTTTATTAAATCCGGTGATCATCGCGGGGGTGATGGCAATCTGTTCCTTCACCTCGCCATCGTTATAGGTGGCGGTAAGGGTGCAATTTTCAAGATTTAAATCCAAGCCTTCCAGAATGGTGGTGGGCAGGGTGCCGACCACCTCCAGCTTGGTTGCCACTTTTTTTACCACTGTGACGAGCCATTCAAACGTCTTCTTTCCGTAGGTGATCGTCACCAGCTGTTCACCGACCTTATTGGGGTTATAGCCGGTGACAGTCGCGTTTACAAGATAGGCAGTTTCTGTTTTCCCATCGTTGTAGGTTACATTCAATTTGGTGCTCAATTCCAGTTCTTGCCCTTGGATATAGGTCGATTTTGCATTTTGGTCCACGGCGAGAGACGCCACCGCTCGTGCTACGACGCGAATATTAAACGACGCCCTTTGGCCCATATAATAAACCGTGATTTTATGACTGCCCAGCTCGTTCAGGTTATTATAATAGAAGGTCACGCCGGAGCTACCCATAGAGAGTTCTTCTTCCGAATTATCGTCGTAGTTCACCAGAATTTTACCGCCGGTGGGGTCAAATAGTTGCCCTTGGACATACTCGGTTTTATCGGGCGTTTGACTAATAGAAACGGAAGTGGCTTTCTTATTCTTGGTTCGGATATTTTCGATCAACATCCATTGCTCTCCATACGCCACCTCCACAAATTGGGTGGTCGCAATGGAATTATTGAATTCCACCATATCCAAGGTCATGGGAATCTCTGCGGTGGTTTTATCGGAATAGGTGACAAACAAGGCGGCATTTTCCACATCAAAGGGCTCATTGACGAAATAAACCATCTTCATTTTGGTGGAAAAGGTTTTTCCGCCACACCCTTCAAGGCAGGTGACATTATTGGCTGAATTGTTGATATATTCCAGCCGTTTATTGAAATTCATGGACGAGGGTTTGCCGCCCGCCGCTGTAATCAACTCAAAAGAATCCTGCTCTTTTTTGCAGGTGTCGCAGATCATCGGGGTGCGGACATCGATCTTTTTGAGTGCCTTTTCTAACACCACAATTTTATACTGGGTTTGAAATCCGCCATACTGCACCTGAATCGTTTGAACACCTAATTGATTCGGATTATAACCGGATGCGGTGACCGAAGAGTGGGTCATATCTAAGGTCTTGATAATAGAACCATTATAGTGCAGCAACAGAACACCGCCGGTTTTATCCAACTTCGATGTTTTTCCCAGGATATATTCAATCGTCTCCGGCTTCTGCCCAATCGAAATGGAGGAAAGCTCAGACGCTTCGGTTTCGATGTCAAAAGAGACCTCTTTGCCTGCATACGATGCTTTGACGGTCTGGGTTCCCAGCTTGGTAAAGTCATATTGGGTGACCTGCGCCATAGATAAAGGCACCTCTTGGGTGGTCCCGTCGTTATAAGTGACATTCAGGAGACCGCCTTCCAGCTTCAATGCTTGGCCCTGCACATATTGGGTCTTGGTCGGCCCATTTTTAAGAGAAACGTTGGTCACGCTCTTGGTCGGATTGGCGGTAGCGATATGGGTATTGACCACCTGAATGGTATTGCGCATATCCTTTTCGCTATACAGGTTATTAAAAACACCTGCAAAGGCCAAAGGAATTCCCGGAGCCGGCGTTTCCTTTTTTACAATAAATTTTGCAGTAAAAAGAGTCCCGCTGGCCCCCATCAAACAGTTGTCATTATTAGCCGCGACCACCTTTACCGCTTGCCAACCCGCAAAATCTTGAGATAACTTCTCATCGATGGTAGCGGTTGCGTTCAAGGCTTGTTGCCCCGTAAGATACGATGTGACATCTGCATCCGCAGGTTGCATCAGATATTCCGTATCATAAGCCAAGGCAAATTCTACCGCACTGCAAGCCGGAATATTCTCATACTCCACCGTCACAGTAACGGTATCTCCTACCGCCGCCACTTGCTTATCGGTGGTAACGCGAACCACCGACTCGGCTTGCGACGATGTTGCCGCCTGGGCAGGCAACACCATCGGAGGAATCAACATCATCAGAATTAAAAGTGCAGAAATAATTCGTTTCATAAACTTTCCTCTCTAAAACTTCTAAAATTGGATATATATTTTAATTATAACAATTATATAAAGGAAAAGCAAGCAGATGAAGACAAAAAACAGTGTGGAAAATTTTCCACACTGTTTTTAATTCAATTTAATTAAGCCCAGATGGGTGTTCCTTCCAGAATATCATAGTATCTGCCCAGAACAACCGCAACTTCGTTTCTGGTGACATTGGCTTCGGGGTTGACCTTCTTTTCATGGTCGCCCTGCACCAATTCCATATAAACAGCGGTAAAGACGGCAGGTTTTGCCCAATCGGCAATCTTATCCAGATCGGTAAGTTTCAGAGCCTCGACTGCGGCATCAATCGCCTCTTTATTGGCGGCATAATACTTATCCACATCAACGCTCAGCACCGCATTGGCAAAGACACGGAAGAACTCGCTTCTGGTGGAATTCTTATCGCCTTGGAATTCGAAGGTGATATTCTCATCTTCGTCCTTGACCTCGTAGCCGTTGATCATACCCATGCGGGATGCGGCCTTGACATAGCCCAGCGCCCATGCGGCGATATCATCGGAGAAGGGATTTCTCGCTGCGGCATAAAGATGGACATTGGCACCGGCCACACGAACCATCATTGCTGCCATTTCATAGCGAGTCAGCATCTTATCTCCACCGAAGGAGCCATCGGGATAGCCCTTCATCAAGCCCCAACCGTTGGCGCCAACCTCGGCAATATAGTCTGCCGCCCAAGCGACCTGCTTATCGGTATAGGTATAGGTTCTGGGCGAGATGATATAGACAGTATACTCCTCAACGGTCTTGCTCGCGCCGCTTCCCTTGGTGGCGGTAACATAAAGGACTGTTCTGCCGGAATCCAAGGTGATATCGGTATCGTTTGCAGGACGCATCGGTGTTTCGCTGTTATCGGAATAGACTCTTGCCACATAACCGTCAAAACCTTGCACTCGGAAGGTATATTGCTCGGTTTCGGGTGCCAGAGGAACAACAACGGTATTTCCGTCAAATTCACCGCCGGTAACACCGAGGATGCCATCATCCTTCATCGGCAGTTTGACCGGGGTATTATCCGGCTCGGTGGTATCTGCAAAGGTATTGATGACAACCTTGACCGGCTCGGAGGAATACGCAGTATCTTCTGCATAAACCTTGACCCAGAAGGTATTGGTCGTCTCGGTCAGCTGGACTCTGGGCGAATAAACCTTCTCGGTACATTCAGGATTGGTGAAGATCTGATAGGTCGCACCTTCCGAAATGATTGCACTGATCAAAAATACTTTATTGGCGGTATAGCCGATATACATATTGCCGACCTTTTCAGTATCGGCGATACCCAGCAACTCGCAATCTTTCTTGGCTTTGCGCTCGACAACGACCGCCCATTCTTCCTGATGCTCGCCGTCCTGAGAATAAACGATCACCGGATAGGTGGTCTCACCGCCCGGAACAGGGCTGATGGTGACAACGCCATTCTTGGCTGTGATCGGCATTTGATAGGCCGGATCCATCAATTCTACGCTTGCCCCTTCGGAGACTGCAAAGCTCAGATTAAGTGCTGTTGCGCCTGTGGGAACTTTGAGGGTAAAGGTCTTGCCTGCTGCGGTAATGTCGGTCGCTTCGGGAGCGGTAACATCCAGCAGCTGAGTCTCGGTATTTTCTGCGCGGGAAATATTCAGATAGAATGTTTCTTTCTTGCCGCTTTGGTCAATGACCCAGATCTCATAGGATGTATCGGTTCCGATTTGCAGATCGGAGGAGGTATACACCCCATCAGCATTGGCTCTGAGAATACCTTTATTATTATAAACCGCAGCAACAGCATCGGCAGAGACATCCAACTTAAAGGTAAAGTTTTTAACATTATAGGGGACGATATATTTATGAGTAATTCCATCGTTGGAAGAAGAAACAATCGCGCTTTGAGGGAGGACCGCGTTCAACTGCGCATCCGGGTTGGGTTCACGATTGATGGTGAGCTTATAATTCAATTCGGTGCGCTGATCCTTCGAGGCGATGCCTATGATATAGTAGTTCTTTCTCTCTTTGGAATCCAGCGTATAGGTTCCGTTACCACTGATCTGCGCGCCCTTGGTCCAGCTTGCATCGGATTGATAAACTCGAATATAGTTCTCTTCGTTGCAGGAAACTTCGATTTGCTTGGTATATTCTGTAGGACCGGCGGTAAGCTCAACATCATATCCATTCATCGTCACCGGCATACCGCCGCTGGTGATAGAGACATCGCCTACCGCAATATCGGAAGATGGCTTGGTGCGGGCGGCATCCAACCAGACCCATTTATTATAGATCTTTGCGCCTTCCACATAAGGATCAATTTCCTTACCTTCGGTGGAATCCAACGTATCGAGATACAGGTTACCCAAAAGCTCAACCTTGGTCTCCTTATGCAGGTTGTTACCGATGGTAGGCAGCGCTTGGAATTCTGTGCCGATAAAGGTATTGTTGCGGACCATAAACCGCTCATTGGTCAGTTTGTAATTACCGACGGCGAGCTCCTCACCGCTGACGGGGACTCCATCGACATATTCACCGATGTCCACGTGGGTGACCTTCCCCTTCATGGTGATGTATTTCACATCAATGGGTGCTATGGCATCTTTGCCTTCTTCGGAGATGAACATATTCTCTTCAACGGCCACTTTAGTATTGCCCGCCGCACCGAAATAGATAAGCGGATTTTTTGAGTTATTTACATGATAGAAGGAGTTATTACGAATTGTGAGGGCAAAGAGCGCCTCATCGTTACCGAGACCTGAAGTGGCATATCCGTTCCAGACCAGCTTGAAATAGGGGTCGGTTTCGCGGCTGGCATCCTTGGCGTTCCAAAAATGACAGTTGGTCACTGTCGTGCTTTGACCTTGCCATTGGAAACATCTAATATTGCCACACAACGAAAAAGAACTGTTCTGCACCGATACGCCGTTGAAATTGACCGAAGCAGCGTGACCGGAATAGAGCGGGGCGGTGTTTTGGTTGATAACATAACAATTGCTGACATACAGGTTTTTGAAATAGTTTAGGTTTCTACCTGTACGGTCAAAGCCCAAACCAACCTTACCGCCGCGGCCGCCTAAGGAGTGGCAGTCGTCAAAGATACAGTTTTGAATATACCAGTTTCTGGAACCGGCACCCTTTTGGCCATAGTCATGCACACCGGTACCGTTGCCCTGGAATACCACACCGTCGACGAGATAGTTTTGGACGTCGGACGATTCGCTTGCATCCATAAAGGTATGCAGACCGCCCTCGCCGGCATTTTCCACGCGGAAGACCGCTTCGCCAAAGTTATCCTCAGCGGTGGGGATCTTACGCTCGCTGCTCAAAGCCCATTCCTTGGTGGGATCGCCATGGGGAACATTGGGGTTCATACCCGCCTTGGGACCCAGAACGGTAAAACCGCCGGACATAGTCATCGTATCATCATAAACACCTTCGGTAAAAATGACGATGGGGTTTTTAATGCTGCGCTCTTTAATAAATTTAGCCGCACTGTACGCATGCGACATATGCCGCTCCGGATTATAAGTTTCGGTGATCTTTTCGCCGCGGAACACAAAGCTGACGCTTTCCGGCGCCTCACCTTCCTTAAATTGCCAATCCCTGTCGATAATGAGGACATTGCTTGTTTGCCCTTCATTTGCGGGACCTACCAAAGTGGAATAATCCAGCTTAGTATAGTAGTTCTTTGTGGTTGCCTCTTCATCAAAGGTATAAAATTTTACTTCTTCCGCCAAAGAAATCACCGGCAACATGGTTACCAGCAACAATGCCGAAAGGATGAAGCTCAACACACGGGTCGACTTCTTTGCCATATCTTTGTCCTCCCTTATAGAACAGATATTTATAGATATTAAAATTATAACAAATGCGCGTCAAATTGAATAGAACTTTATGTTGTGATTTTACCACGATTTGTGGACTGTTCTTATTCCTCTTGCTCTTCCGCTTGTTCGTCGTTTTCTTCTTCTCTTGCGGCAGAAGCAATATCAATGACCTTGATTCCTTCGCTTAATTTGACCACACGGACCCCTTGGGTGGTGCGGCTGAGGGAAGAGATCTCTTCGATCTTGGTCCGCAGGATGATGCCGCCGCTGGTCACCAGCAACAGATCTTCCCCTTCTTCCGCCATCAGAATGGATGCGATCTTTCCGGTCTTTTCGGTGATATTATAGTTGCCGATGCCCTTACCGCCGCGGGTTTGCAGGCGGTAGTCTTCGGTGGGAGTACGCTTGCCGTATCCGTTCTCGGTAATGGTCAGCAGCTGCGCGCCTTCCCGCTCCAAGCACATACCGACCAGATAATCCCCTTCATTGAGCTTGATACCGCGCACACCGCGGGTCACTCTGCCCATCGCGCGGACATCGCTCTCGGAGAAGCGGATTGCCTTGCCTTCGTGGGAAGCGATAATCAGATTATCTTCGCCGCTGGTGAGATGGACGCTGATCAGATCGTCGCCTTCATCCAGCAAGATGGCGATGACACCGCTCTTGCGGATATTGGAATAATCGGCAAGGGCAGTCTTTTTGACGGTACCGTTGCGGGTGGCCATCACAAGATACCCTTCCTGCTCGAAGCTCTCCACACGAATCATCGCGTTGACCTTCTCGCCGCTCATCAACGGAAGCAGGTTGACCACATTGGTCCCCTTGGCGATGCGGGAGCTTTCGGGTACTTCATAGCCTTTGAGCTTATAGACTCTGCCCAAGGTGGTAAAGAACAAAATGGTATCATGGGTGGAGGCGGCAAACAGGCTCTTGACCACATCCGCTTCCTTGGTCTTCATGCCGGTGATGCCCCTGCCGCCGCGGTGCTGCGCCTTATAGGTATCGGTCAGCTGACGCTTGATATAGCCCGCTTCGGTCATGGTGAAGATGCAATCTTCCACCGGGATGAGATCTTCATCTTCCAGCCCGACTTCGCCGTTGCCGATCTCGGTGCGGCGGGAATCGCCGAACTTTCTTGCAATTTCGGTCAGGTCGGTCTTTAAGATATCCACAACCCGATAATCATTGGCCAAAATGTCCTTCAAATCGGCAATTTTAGCGGTGATTTCCTTAAATTCGGTCTCTAATTTTTCCCGCTCCAAGCCGGAAAGCTGGCCCAGCCGCATCTCCACAATGGCCTGGGCTTGAATTTCATCCAGATCAAAGCGGTTCATCAACTGCTCCTTGGCATCGGCGATATGCTTACTGCCGCGGATGATGGAGATGACTTCATCGATATGGTCGATGGCTTTGAGCAACCCTTCCAAAATATGGGCTCTGGCTTCCGCTTTTTTGATTTCAAAGGCGGTGCGGCGACGGATGACATCCTTTTGATGGCCGATATATTCTTCCAGCATTTGTTTCAGGTTCAAAATTTTCGGCTCGCCGTTGACCAATGCCAACATAATGATGGAGCAGGTGGCCTGCATTTCGGTATATTTATAAAGCTGGTTCAAAATAACCTGCGGATTGGCATCCTTTTTCAGCTCGACAACAAACCGCAGACCATCCTTATCGGTTTCGTCGCGGATATCGGAGATGCCTTCGATGCGGCCGGTCTTGACTTCATCCGCAATCTTTTCGATCAATGCCGCTTTGCGCACCATATAGGGAATTTCGGTGACGACGATTTTATACCGATCGTCCTTCCATTCTTCGATCTCGGCGCGGGCGCGGACATAGATTTTCGCCCGACCGGTGCGGTAGGCGTTGCGGATCCCGCTGCGGCCCATAATGATGGCGCCGGTGGGGAAATCCGGTCCTTTAATGATCTCGCAGAGTTCATCCACTTCAATTTCGGGGTTCTCCAATACCGCGATGGTACCTTCCACCACTTCATTTAAGTTATGGGGCGGAATATCGGTCGCCATACCGACCGCAATACCGGTACTGCCGTTGACCAGCAGGTTGGGGAAGCGGGAGGGCAGGGCGCGGGGCTCTTTGCGGGTCTCATCAAAGTTCGGGTCCCAATCAATGGTATCCTTTTCAATATCTTTGAGCATCTCATTGGAGATTTTGCTCATTCTCGCCTCGGTATAACGATAGGCAGCGGCGGGGTCGCCGTCGATGGAACCGAAGTTCCCATGCCCTTCTACCAAGGGATAGCGCAGCGAGAAGGGCTGCGCCAAGCGGACCAGCGCATCATAAACCGAACCATCGCCATGGGGATGGTACCGACCCAGCACGTCACCGACGCAGGTGGCGGACTTACGGAAGGGTTTATCGCTGGTGAGATTATCTTCATACATTGCATAAAGGATGCGCCGATGGACCGGTTTCAATCCATCGCGGACATCGGGCAGCGCGCGCCCGACAATGACCGACATCGAATAATCGATATAGGCTTCCTTCATCTCTTTTTCCAGATCGACAGGGACTATATATTGGTTTTCATACGCCGAAGTATCAAACTGATCGTGTTTAGCCATTGAAACGCACCTCCTTATACATCCAGATTAGTTACATATTTCGCATTTTGCTCGATGAACAACCGCCGCGGCTCGACCTTTTCGCCCATCAAAATGGAGAAGGTCTCATCGGCAGCGATGGCATCACCGATGGTAAATTGCTTTAAGGTTCGGGTCTCTGGGTTCATGGTAGTATCCCAAAGCTCGGTGGCGTCCATTTCACCAAGACCCTTATTGCGGCTGATTTCCACCTTGCCCTTGCCTTCTTCACCACGCAGCTCGGCAGAGATTTGATCTCTTTCGGCATCGGAATAGGCATAGCGGGTCTCCTTGCCCTTGACCAATTTATAAAGGGGCGGGACGGCGGTATAGACATATCCGCCTTCCACCAAGGGACGCATAAAGCGGAAGAAGAAGGTCAGCAGCAGGGTGCGGATATGGGCGCCGTCCACGTCGGCATCCGCCATGATGATGACTTTGCCGTAGCGGAGCTTTTCGATATCGAAATCGGCGCCGATATTGGTACCCAGCGCGGCGATGACCGGCTGCAATTTATCGTTATTATAAACCTTATCCAAGCGGGACTTCTCAACATTGAGCATCTTGCCCCAAAGGGACAAAATTGCCTGGAACCGACGATCGCGGCCTTCCTTGGCAGAGCCGCCCGCCGAGTCACCCTCGACGATATAGATTTCGGTATATTTATTATCTTTGCTCTGGCAGTCTGCCAACTTACCGGGCAGGGTCATGGAAGTGGAAAGAGCGCTCTTTCTGGCATGCTCTCTGGCTTTTCTTGCCGCCTCTCTTGCCTGGGATGCGGAGACTGCTTTGCTGATGATAATCTTGGCGGTTTTGGGATTCTCTTCAAAGAATTCCATCAGTTTATCGGAAACAATGGAGCTGACCAGACCCTGCACTTCGGAATTGCCCAATTTGGTCTTGGTCTGCCCTTCAAATTGGGCTTCTTCCACCTTGACACTGATGATGACGGTGAGACCTTCCCGCACGTCTTCGCTGGAAAGGTTGCTGTCCTTCTCTTTAAGATAGTTATACTTTCTCGCATAGCTATTGATGACACGGGTCAAAGCGCTTTTAAAGCCCGATTCATGGGTACCGCCTTCGGTGGTATTGATATCGTTGGCAAAGGAGATCAGGGTCTCATCATAGCGGGTAGTATATTGCATCGCAATCTCCGCCATCGAAGTATTCTTCATCCCCGAAACATAGATGATCTCTTCGTGCAACGCTTCTTTGCTCTTATTCAGGTAGGTAACAAATTCCTTGATACCCCCTTCATAGCACATCGTCTTGCTCTTCTTTTCTTCGCCCCGCAGGTCTTCAAATACGATTTTTAACCCTGCGTTCAGGAAGGCTTGCTCACGCAGTCTCTTCAAAAGAACATCATATTCATATTCCAGCGTCTCGAAGATCTGATCGTCGGCAAGAAAACGGACCTTGGTCCCCTTTTCGGTGGTATCCCCGATCTGCTTCAAAGCAGAGCCGGAATGACCCCGCTCATACCGCTGGGTATAGATATGCTTTCCGTCCTTGACTTCCACTTCCAGCCATTCCGAAAGGGCGTTAACGACCGAAGCGCCGACGCCATGCAGACCGCCGGAGACCTTATATCCGCCGCCGCCGAATTTACCGCCTGCGTGCAGGACGGTAAAGACAACTTCAACCGTCGGAATACCCATCTTGGGATGGATACCGACAGGGATACCCCGCCCATTATCCTCTACCTCGATGATATTGCCGGGCAGGATGGATACACGAATGGTATCGCAATACCCCGCCAACGCTTCGTCGATGGAGTTATCCACAATTTCATATACCAGGTGGTGCAAACCGCGGATCGAGGTCGATCCGATATACATACCCGGGCGTTTTCGAACGGCTTCCAGCCCCTCCAATACCTGAATCGAGGATTCGTCGTATTGATTGGTGACTTTTTGCTGATCCATTTTCTTTTTCTCCTTATCTTAAATGTAACTTATTTTTTGAATAAATTTGCAGCGTTTCATTAATGTTTGGGGTGAAAGCTGCGATATATAGACCACTTCTTCCCCATCCTGCGTACAGACAATGAAGGATTTGGGCAGGTCGGTGGCAACATTATAAACCTTACCTTCTTTTTCTTTGGCGGCAAGGTAATTGCGGCTGCGCTTGGAGACGGTGACTTTATCCATATCGAAGATGCCGATAATATCTTTAATTTTGATCAGGGTCTCCTGCCCTAAATGAAGATACATCAGCTTTGCTCCTTCTCTCTGACTTTTCGTATGGCACCTTCTTTAATAAAGAAGACCTTATCGCCTTTTTTGCGGATTTTGCCCAGCTCGCAGGTGGATAGGATGGTCTGCCGCCCTTCCATCCGCTTAAAGATGAATTTTTGCCGTTTGCTATCGAGTTCCGATAAAATATCGTCCAAAAGCAATACCGGCTCGGTCCCTTGGCGGTCTTTGATGCATTCCGCTTCCGCCAATTTAATTGCCAATACCGCCGAGCGGATCTGCCCTTGGGATGCAAAGAATTTCATACTCTTGCCCGAAAGCAGCATCAAAATGTCATCCTTATGGATACCGCTCATGGTCTGCCCCATGGCAAGGTCGGTCTCCCGCATTTTGGAAAGCCGCTCCAAAATCAAGCGGCGGTAATCTTCTTGCGTCACCGCATCTTTGGTAAATTGGTTGAGATAAATCAATTTCAGTTTTTCCGCGCCGCCGGAAATTTCGCTATAATAGCCTTTGGCAAATTCCGAAAGCCGATCGATATAATTCCTTCGCGCCAAGGCAATATAAGAGCCTGCTTGCGCCAACTTTTCGTCCCAAATTTCCAGCATATCCAATAGTTCGGGGCGGTCTTTGCATTGGCGCAAGAGCGCATTGCGATTTTTGATAATTTTTTGGTAATTTAATAATTGGTCGGTATAGTTCAGATCCAGCGAACAAAGCGCCATATCCAAAAAGTTGCGGCGCTTATGGGGGCCTTCCTTGATCAAATTCAGATGGTCGGGGGTAAAAATTACCGAATGGAAACAGCCCAATAAATCCCGCAAGCGGGATACCACCAGCCCGTTATACCGAAATTCCTTAGGCTTATTGCGGTGGAATAAAATCTGCAACTGCTCTTGGCGGTTTTCTTCCCCAAAGGTCAAGGTAACAGACGCGGTCTCTTCCCCGAAACGGATCAACTGCTCTTCTCTTAACACCCGATAACTCTTTAAGCAGGAGCAGAAATAGATCGCTTCGATGCAGTTGGTTTTGCCTTGGGCATTGTTGCCCGCCAAAATATTGGTCCCATCGCAAAAGAGAAAGGTCTCGTCCTTAAAATTTCTGAAATTTTCCAACCTTAACGATTGAATTTTCATTGAACAATTAAATATTCGATGCCATCGAAGGCAAAGCGGTCGCCCACACGCAATTTTTTGCCCTTCATGGTGCAAACTTCGTCGTTGACGGTGACATCCCCATTCAGGATCATCAACTTTGCCATTCCGCCGGTCTCCGCTTCTCCGCAAAGCTTTAAGGCATCGCAAAGGCGGATATATTCGTCATAAATCAACAGTTTATTCATTTATTATTCCTTCATTCTCAAAGGCAGTACCAAGAACAGATAATCATCCTTATCCTTGGGCCGCAAAATGATGGGCGCTAAATTGCTTTGCAGCTCGATGCGGATTTCTTCGTCATCGCAGGCGGCAAGAGCGGCCAACATATATTTATAATTGAAGCCGATCACCATATTTTCGGTGAAGGTCTCGGTCAGCATCGTATCGGAAAATTTACCGATATTGGAAACGGTGCTGATCTCGATGCGGTCATAATCGAAATTGCAACGGATGGGGCTGATGATATTGGAATTGGCCATCAGCGCCGCGCGGTCGATGATATGGGTAAACTCCCGAACATTGACATCCACATAGAATTTATGCTCTTTGGGCAATGCCGCTTTATAATCCAAAAATTCCCCTTCCAGCAGGCGGGAGACTAATTTCACATTGCCGAAGCGGAAAGCAACGAAATTTTTGCCGTTGCTGATCTCTAAGGTTTCTTCTTCGCTGTCGGGCAAAATTTTAAGCATTTCATTCAGAGCGCGGGAAGGAATGACCACCTTATTGAACCCGCCGTTGACCTGAACAAAAGGTACTTTGCGGATGGCCAAGCGGAAATTATCCACCGCCACTGCGCTGACATTGCCGGCTTCTCTGTTCAGTTCAAAAAGAACACCGGTCAAAATCGGTTTTAAATCGGTAATGGATACCGCAAAGATGGTCTGGCGGACCATTGTCCGAAAATCATTATAGGTCAGTACAATTCCGTCCTGCGATAAAACATCCGGCAGTTCGGGAAAGTTTTCATCGCTCATACCGGTGATGGTAAAATGAGCATTCCCGCCATCGATGGTGGTCAAGAAAGTTTTATTATCAATCTCGACGGTGACCGGGCAGGAAGGCAGCTTGCGGATAATTTCTCCAAACAGCTTAGAAGAGAGAATGACCGTTCCTTTTTCGGTATCT
This sequence comes from uncultured Clostridia bacterium, assembly GCA_937881855.1. Classification (GTDB taxonomy): domain Bacteria; phylum Bacillota; class Clostridia; order Oscillospirales; family QAKW01; genus QAKW01. The sequence continues at coordinate 18,539 of CALGEL010000024.1, forward strand.
TCCGCTTCCAGATCATAAGAGATGGAGACCGATAGGTCATAGGCACTCAAATGAACAATCCCTTCTTCTCGAATTTCGAGTAAAATTCCTTCCAGAGCAGGGATGGTGGATTTTTGACTTGCCGCTTTGGAGACCACATTGATTGCTTCGTTGAGCGCGTTTCGATCGCAGGTGAATTTCATAGCGTCATTTCCTTTCTTTTCTCTATTTGATGAAGTAGTTGTTGTAGGTCTGTGCAAAAGGGAAAAAAGCGTTGTTTTCGGCATAAGAACGCAAAAAACTGCGTTTTAATTTCCTGTTGGTTTCTTCAAAAGTATCCACAAAGTGTGAACAGGATTATGTAAACTGTTTAAAACCCTGTGGATTGTGTAAAAATCAGCCTGTTAAAAAGTCGAAAAAAATGTTAATAATTCTTCTTGATATTTTCCGTCAGTTCCGCGATGGTCTTGGCAAAGGCGGGGTCTTTTTGGATGCTTTCTTCCACCCGCTTGATGGAATGAAGAACGGTGGTATGATTTTTACCGCCCATGGCATTGCCGATCTCCGGCAGAGAAAGCTGGGTCAGCTCACGAATGAGATACATCGCTTGCTGGCGGGGCTTGACCACCGGCGCATCCTTCTTTTTGCCCTTGATCTGCTCGACGGTGACATTATGATACCTTGCCACATTTTCGATGATCATATCGGGGGTGATGGCGTTATTGGCATTTTCTTTGATGATGGCTTCCATCGCATCTTTTGCTAAGGCGATGGTGGGGGTCTGGCCCCAAAGCTGATTGAAGGCCTTTAATTTTTTAATGGTCCCTTCCAGCTCCCGCACATTGCTTTTGATCTTGGTGGCAATCAGCTCGATGACATCAGCGGGCATCTTCAAATTATAAAGCTCCGCCTTCCGCTTGATAATAGCCACGCGGGTTTCATATTCGGGGGGTTGAATATCGGCAATCAGCCCCATTGAGAAGCGGGACTGCAACCGCTCTTCCAAAACCGCGATTTCTCTGGGGGGGCGGTCGCTGGTCAGAATGATCTGCCGCCCGTTTTCATAAAGGGCGTCAAAGGTATGGAACATTTCTTCCTGAATGGACGGTCTGCCGCTTAAAAACTGAACATCGTCCATCAATAAAATATCGGCGCTGCGGTATTTTTGCTTAAATTGACGCTGGGTATTATACTTAATGGCATCAATCAACTCGCTGGTAAATTCATCGCCCTTGGCGTAAAGAATGACCTTATCGGGATGATTTTCGCGGATCTTATTGGCGATGGCGTTAATCAAGTGGGTCTTACCCAATCCGCTGTGCCCATATAGGAAGAAGGGGTTATAAGCGCCGGCAGGATTATTGGCGATCGCAAGGGCAGCGGCGTGAGCAAATTCATTTTCTTTACCGGTAACGAAAGTATCAAAGGTAAGATTGGCCTGCGCATTAAATGCGCGGACTTCATCATCAATTTCTTCGTGGTTAATATCGGCAATAAAATCATCGGTCTTTTGCTGCGCCATCTCTCGAAAACGCGGGGGAACTTCTTCTTCGGTCATAATCTGAACCGCCACATTGAAGCCCATCACATCCGAAAGGGCGGTCTCAACATTTTCCTTGAATTTTTGATCGATCAGTTTTTTCAAAAATACCGTCGCCACGCAAAAATAAGCGGTATCATTTTCCATCTTCATCGGGATCATCATTTTGATCCAGCTATTAAAAGATGTCTGATTCAAATCCTGCTCCAAAATCAGCAGAGCTCTATTCCAAACGTCTTTAAATGATTGCATACTTTAAACCTCCTTTGGCAAAAACATATAAAAACAAAATAGTTATACACATACATTCTAACATATGTTCATAACAAATGCAATATATATTTTATATTTTATATAAATACTAATAATATAGTTTCTTTATTTAAAATATCCTCTATTATGTTTTTTAAAAAATACAGGGGACGGTTCTAAGACACAGAACCGTCCCCTGTATTATGTCTTGTTATAGATTTTAACTTATGATTTCATAAGAAAAGTTTGGATTTATATTTACTACTCTTTCAAAAATATCAAAGAGTATATCACATTCATTCTTTAAATCGTTTTCAATTGTATGAAATGAAATAAGTTCCACACGGTAGTTCCCATCTTCAAAAACATCGCGCATACTATCCCATAAGGCATCCCAATTAGCTCCGTAAAATTGATGAAAGCCAAATTTTCTTTTTAAAAGAGAATGAATGTCCCACAAAGTTTTACATTCGGAAAAATCCAGAATGATCGGATCTTTCGTGATTGGATGAAATTCAAATTCGTTTAAATTTTCCATAGCAAATTCTCCTATATAATTTCATAAAATGTCTTATAATGATCGTATGTAACAAATATAAGACCATCGTTGGAATAGACGATTCTTTGTGTATTTCTAAAACCAGCATCGTAATTAATATCAGCTTCATACCACTCTCTTCCTTTTGCGGAAGGAAGATGCTTATTGGTATTATAATATTTTCCCCCAAATATCAGTTTTTCGGGACAACTTTCATTCAGATTTCCTTTTTTTGGATTCCACCCATTTTTTCTTGCATCTGATCTTGATATATAGTTTTCTGGAAGTTTATTTAAAAACTTTAACCACCAATCTGCTCCATCAATACCTTTAACTGTTGCAGTTCCTGCAATAATAGCCTTCAATAATTCTAATCTGCAACGACAAATAAAATGTACCGGTGGTCTTATCAATGGAATTTCTTTAATATAGAAAACTTTACCATGATTATTTTCACACACGATACATCGTCGTTCATCTTCTATACTTACCCACGTTTTATAATTAACACTTTCCTTAATTTTTGGATTGAATTTTTTGTTTATCTTACTTGCCAAAAGTAGTGCATAGTCTGGATTCAAATTTTCTTTCTCCTTTTCTATTATAACAGTTATTTTTTGTTTGTATAGACCTCTTCCCCCGCCGCATTAAAGTATAAATCATTTATTTTGCGAAGTCCCAAGAATATTGTCGAAAAAGAAAATTTTTATAGATTAAATGGGATGATTCCTCATAAAAAAAGGAAATTTATTGACAACCAAAATTTTTCAATATATAATAAATTTTTAGATATTAAATGGAGGGATGAACCATGAAGAATACAGAAAAGACCATGGAGCAGATTGTGACCCTTTGCAAAAACCGCGGCTTTGTCTATGCCGGCAGCGAGATCTACGGCGGTTTGGCAAACTCTTGGGACTATGGTCCGCTGGGCGTGGAATTTAAGAACAATGTCAAGAAGGCTTGGTGGCAGAAATTTGTGCAGGAATCTCCTTATAATGTGGGTCTGGATTCCGCCATCATTATGAACCCCCAGACTTGGGTGACCAGCGGCCATGTGGGCGGATTTTCCGATCCTTTGATGGATTGCAAGGATTGCCATGCCCGCCATCGAGCCGATAAATTGATCGAAGATTTCGGCGGCAAAGCCGAAGGAATGACCTTCGAGCAGATGCAGGATTATATTAAAGAAAACAACATTGAATGTCCCGATTGCGGCAGTAAGAATTTTACCGATATCCGCAAATTCAATTTGATGTTCAAGACCTTTATCGGTGTGACCGAAGATGCCAAAAACGAAGTATATCTGCGGCCCGAGACGGCGCAGGGGATCTTTGTCAACTATGCCAACATTCAGCGTACCACCCGCAAAAAGCTGCCCTTCGGCGTTTGCCAGATCGGTAAATCCTTCCGTAATGAGATCACACCGGGCAACTTTGTCTTCCGTACCCGCGAATTTGAGCAGATGGAATGCGAATTCTTCTGCAAGCCCGATACCGATCTGGATTGGTTCTATTATTGGAAAGATTACTGCAAAAATTGGTTGCTTTCTTTGGGGATGAAGGAAGAGAATATGCGCCTTCGTGACCACGAAAAGGAAGAGCTTTCCTTCTATTCCAAAGCCACCACCGATATTGAATTTATGTTCCCCTTCGGCTGGGGCGAGCTTTGGGGCATCGCCGATCGTACCAACTACGATCTGGGCCGCCATCAGGAAGCCTCCGGCAAGAGCCTGGAATATTTCGATCCCGAGACCAATGAGCATTATATCCCCTATGTCGTCGAGCCTTCTTTGGGCGCCGACCGTGTGGCTCTGGCATTCCTTTGCGAAGCCTACGATGAAGAGATTTTGGATGCCGAGAAGAATGATAAGAGAACTGTTTTGCGCTTGCATCCCGCCTTGGCGCCTGTCAAAGCGGCAGTTCTGCCCCTTTCCAAAAAGCTTTCGGGGGCGGCAATGGAAAAGGTTTATGCGCCCCTTTGCAAGGAATTCAACATTGAATTTGACGATGCAGGTTCCATCGGTAAGCGGTATCGCCGCCAGGATGAGATCGGTACTCCCTTCTCCATTTGTTATGATTTTGAGAGCGAAGAAGACGGTTGCGTCACCATTCGTTACCGCGATTCCATGGAGCAAGACCGCGTGAAAATCGAAGATTTGGTAGAAATTATTCGTCAAAGCCTAAAATTTTAGTTGACAAATTATGTTTACTTATATATAATGTAATTTGCTCAAAAAATGAAGAAGAATTTTATTCCGGAGATAAACTCCGTGAAAGAGAATTTGAAGGAGGTTTAGAAAATGGTTCGGACATATCAGCCTAAAAAGCGTCATAGAAGCAAAGTCCATGGCTTCAGAAAGAGAATGCTGACCGCCAACGGCCGCAAAGTATTGGCCAGAAGAAGAGCAAAGGGCAGAAAAAGATTAACTCACTAATAATAAAGGGCCACAAATCCGTTTGTGGCCTTTTTTATTGAGAGAAGGAGATCCAATGCGAATCGAAAGCGTTAAAGAGAACGTGAACTTCAAAAGGGCATACCATCAGGGAAAAAATGCGGTCCATAAACCGCTGGTGATCTATTGGCGAAAAAATAGAAAAGGCTATACCCGCTTAGGGCTGACGGTCAGCAAAAAGCTGGGCAATTCCCCGCAGAGAAATCGCATCCGCCGCATCATTCGCGCGGCGGCGCAGCAGCAGGCGGCCATCTTGCCCAAGGGCTATGATATCATCATCGTTGCCCGAATTAAATGCCTTTCCCTGAAAAGTACCGACATTGAAGAGATTTTTAAGGAGACCTTTTCGGTTTGAGCATCCTGAAAGGCATCCGAAAATTGATTTTGCTTCCGATTCGGGCGTACCAAAAATGGCTCTCGCCCCATCTCCCTGCCCGCTGCAAATTTCATCCCACCTGCTCCGCATACGCCTATACGGCGATTTTGCGCTTTGGCATATTGATCGGCGGAGTTTTGGCTGTATGGCGTCTTTTGCGCTGTAACCCTTGGTCGATGGGTGGCATCGACCCTGTCCCCGAAACGCTCGGGGAACTATTCAGAAGGAGAAAATAAACGATGTGGGATTATTTAATTGTTCCCTTTGCGTGGATTATGCAGTGGTGCTATAAGCTGCTGTTTAATAACTACGCGCTGGCTCTTATTGCCTATGCATTGATCGTTAAGATCATCTTGTTCCCCCTTTCGATGAAACAGCAAAAAAATTCTCTGAATATGGTTCGCCTGCGTCCTTTTCAGGATGCCCTGAAAAAGAAATACGGCAACAATCAAGAGAAATACAATATGGAGCTGCAAAAGCTCTATCAAAGAGAAGGGTATAACCCCATGAGCAGCTGCCTGCCGTTGCTGATCCAGCTGCCCTTGATCATTTTGATCTATTCCATTGTCCGTCATCCCATCACCTATGTGGGCATGGGCGAATTTTTCACCAAGAATACTGCCCAGAGAGTCTATGACCTTGCCTTGAAGGTTCAGGATATTCTTCCCAAGACCATGGATAAGGTAATGGCAACCATCGCCAAGGATCCTTCCAAGATCGGCGAGATCAGCAGCTATGAGTTGCAGATCCATAACGCCGCCCAAAAGGCAGGCATCGATGTGGGCATCGGCGGTGGCAAACTCTTCGGTGTCATTGACCTTTCCGCCACTCCCAGCGACGATTTTTGGAGCTGGATGCTGATCATTCCCGTTCTGGCCGCATTGACCGGCTTTGCCGTTTCTTGGCTTTCCCAAAAGCTCAACGCAGCAACCCAAGATCCCCAGATGCAGAATGGTTGCTCCGGCAAAATGATGACCTATATGATGCCTTTGATGTCCCTTTATTTCTGCTATTCCTTCAACTGTGCGTTGGGTGTATATTGGATCGTCGGCAACGTATTGAGTATCGGTCAGACCTGGCTTTTGAACAAAATGTATGACCCCCAAAAGGTTCTGGCGGAAGCCGAGGCCCGTGTGGAGCGTGAAAAAGAGCAGAAAAAGGCAAAACGCAGTGCCGCTGCCGCCAAAAAGGCTGCCGCCATCGCGGAAGGCAAGAAAAAGAATAAGTAATAAATAAGAGGAAAAAACATGGCTATCAAAGAATTATTTTTTGAAGGAAAAACCATTGAAGCCGCGGTGGAACTTGCTGCCGAACAGCTCAATGAAGATAAAGACCTTTTAAGCTATTTCGTGGAAGAAACCCCCAGCAAGGGCATCTTCGGAATCGGCGCAACCTTGGCTAAAATCAAGGTAGAGGTTGAAGTTGCCGACGATGAGATCGAGCAACCCAAAAAGGAAGAAAAGAAGGCGCCCGCCATCCCCGCTTGGGAGCCTGAAAAGCTTTCCGGCGGCAAGAATAAAAAGCCTGCCGAAAAGAAAGAGACCAAAAAGAAAGAAAAGAAAGAGCCGGCAGAGCCTGCCGCTCCCTTGTTCCCCGAAGTGGAAAAGAAACCCGTCGACGATGAAAATTCCAAAAAGATCATCGACTTTATGATGGGCCTTTTGGCTCAGATCGGCGCCGAAGAAGAAGCCGCTGTTAAGGTGGAGCTGGGCGAAGACGGTCATTATTATGTGGAAGCCTCCGGCGCCAAGATGGGCGTTCTGATCGGCCGCCGCGGCGAGACCCTAGACGCTCTCCAGTACCTGACCAGCCTGGTCGCCAACCGCGTCGGCGGTGCGTACCGTCGTATTTCCATCAACATCGGTAACTGAACCCTGGCTAGTGTTCTGCACATATACCGCAGCGCCAATAACAGGATTCCCTTCGGCATCCAGGACTGTTCCCTTTACGATATTCTGTGCAGACAACGATACCGATGCTGCGAAAACCAACAGAAGAGAAAATAATGTTCTTTTCATGTCGATTAAATTTAAAATTAAACTTCGCTACAAAGGTACAAAAAAAACACTACATAGCAACAACTATGCAGTGGAAAATAATTTTCATAATACACTGATTATCAACAACCGAAATGGATTTTTAGTTGATTTTTCTAAAATTAAACAATTAAATAGCTAGAAAATCAATTAAGAAATCATATAACTGAGCGGTAGTCGTACCTAAATCTTTAGCTATTTTTATTTTTGCTTTGCTAATAGTATTAGGTTGAACATATAGAATAGCAGCCATTTGCTCACGCGAATATTCTAACAAAATCATTAAACATATCTTTATTTCGCGATCATTAAAATGATGT
>CALGEL010000025.1 GCA_937881855.1 uncultured Clostridia bacterium
GCGCCTACAAACGACGCCAAGCCGAAAAGCACCGAAATTCTGCCATTTTAGGCAGGTTAGGATTATTTGTGTTTGCTTAAAAAATATGCTCCATAGGAATATCCTATGGAGCATATAATTTGCCTATAATAACATTCTTTTATCATCCGGACTATACCGTCGGTTCAGGAATTGCACCTGATCATGCGCCATGGCGCTCGCAGACTTTACTGCCGGTGGGGAATCGCACCCCGCCCCAAAGAATTATTTATAAACTTTTAATTACTCGTTGATAGCGGTAACAACGCCGGAACCAACGGTACGGCCACCTTCACGGATAGCGAAGCGCAGACCTTCTTCGATAGCGATCGGAGTGATCAGCTCAACGTTCATATCAACGTTGTCGCCGGGTTTGCACATATCAACGCCATCGGGCAGAGTGATAACACCGGTAACGTCGGTAGTTCTGAAGTAGAACTGAGGACGATAGTTGGTGAAGAAGGGGCTATGACGGCCACCTTCGTCCTTGGTCAGAACGTAAACCTGACCCTTGAACTTGGTGTGGGGTTTGATGGAACCGGGCTTAGCCAGAACTTGGCCACGCTTAATGTCGGTTCTGTTAACACCACGGAGCAGAGCGCCGATGTTGTCACCAGCCTCAGCATAGTCGAGCAGCTTGCGGAACATTTCGATACCGGTAACAACGGTCTTGCGAGCTTCGTCAGCCAGACCAACGATTTCGACTTCTTCGTTCAGCTTCAATTGACCACGCTCTACACGGCCGGTAGCAACAGTACCACGACCGGTGATGGTGAAGACGTCTTCAACAGGCATCAAGAAAGCCTGATCAGCCTTACGCTCGGGAGTGGGGATATATTCGTCAACATTGTTCATCAGCTCGAGGATGGGAGCATAAGCGGGATCGCTGGGATCGTTGCTTGCGCACTCGATAGCGCCCAGAGCGGTACCACGGATGATGGGAATATCATCACCGGGGAACTCATACTCATTGAGCAGGTCGCGGATTTCCATCTCGACCAGATCCAGCAGTTCTTCGTCGTCAACCTGATCACACTTGTTCATGAAAACAACGATGTTGGGAACGCCAACCTGACGGGAGAGCAGGATGTGCTCACGGGTCTGGGGCATAGGACCATCAGCAGCGGATACAACCAGAATAGCACCGTCCATCTGAGCAGCACCGGTGATCATGTTCTTAACATAGTCAGCATGTCCCGGGCAGTCAACGTGAGCATAGTGACGAGTCTCGGTCTGATACTCAACGTGAGCGGTGTTGATGGTGATACCTCTTTCTCTTTCTTCGGGAGCCTTATCGATGTTTGCATAGTCAACGAATTCGGCACCGCCGCCCAAAGACAGAACCTTGGTGATAGCAGCAGTCAGAGTGGTCTTACCATGGTCAACGTGACCGATGGTACCAATGTTTACGTGGGGTTTGCTTCTCTCAAATTTAGCCTTTGCCATTTTGAGTTTCCTCCTTAATTTTGGTTTTTAATTCAATAAGTTTATTTTAATATAAAATATCAGATATTGCAAGAGTTTTTACGAAATTAATCGTTCTTTTGACGGTTTGCAATGATCTTTTCTGCGATGTTCTTGGGAACTTCGAGGTAAGAATCGGGTTGCATTGTGTATTGACCACGGCCCTGAGTCTTACTACGCAGGTCGGTTGCATAACCGAACATCTCGCTCAAGGGAACCAAAGAATCGATCTGGCAAGCGCCGGGGATCTCTTCCATGCCTTGAATCTGACCACGGCGGCTGTTCAAGTCGCCGATAACGTCGCCACGGTAATCCTCGGGGGTTACAACGACAACGCTCATGATGGGCTCCATCAGAACGGGGTTGCCCTTCTTCATTGCATCCTTAATTGCCATAGAACCGGCAATCTTAAATGCCATTTCGGAAGAGTCAACTTCGTGATAAGAACCATCATACAGAGTAACCTTCAAGTCCACAACAGGATAGCCTGCCATGATACCTGCCTGCAAAGCGCCTTGGATACCGGCATCAACAGCAGGGATATACTCCTTGGGAACGGCACCGCCGACAACCTCGTTGATGAACTCATAGCCCTTACCGGACTCATTGGGCTCAACGCGGATCTTAACGTGGCCGTATTGACCCTTACCACCGGACTGACGTGCATACTTCATATCGGAAGCGCAAGCGGAGCGGATGGTTTCCTTATAGGCAACCTGAGGTGCACCGATGTTTGCTTCGACTTTGAATTCACGCAGCAGACGGTCTACGATGATCTCCAAGTGGAGCTCACCCATACCGGCAATGATGGTCTGACCGGTTTCTTCATCGGTCCAGGTGCGGAAGGTGGGATCTTCTTCGGCAAGTTTTGCCAAAGCAACCGCCATCTTCTCCTGAGAAGCCTTAGTCTTAGGCTCGATGGCAACACGGATAACAGGATCGGGGAATTCCATGGATTCCAAGATAACAGGGCGGGATTCGTCGCACAGAGTGTCACCGGTGGTAACATTCTTCAAGCCGACAGCGGCAGCGATATCACCGGTGAAAACTTCGGTGATTTCCTGACGGTTGTTGGCGTGCATCGCAACGATACGGCCGATACGGTCTTTGGAACCTTTGGTGGAATTATAAATATGGCTACCGGCATTCAGAACACCGGAATAGACACGGAAGAAGCAGAGCTTACCAACGAAGGGGTCGGTCATGATCTTGAATGCAAGAGCAGCAAACGGCTCTTTATCATCGGCATGACATTCGATCTCTTCCCCATCTTCATCCACACCCTTGATAGCGGGAATGTCGGTGGGAGCGGGCATATAAGCCACAACGTTATCCAGCAGCATCTGAACGCCCTTGTTACGATAAGCAGTACCGCAGCAGACGGGAACCATGGTGTTATCGATGGTTGCCTTGCGGATGGCGGCGCGGATTTCGTCGTTGGTGATCTCTTCGCCCTCGAGGTACTTCATCATCAGATCCTCGTTGGTCTCGGCAACTGCCTCGATCAGAGCATCATGATACTCTTGGGCCTTATCTTTCATATCTTCAGGGATGGGCTCCTCGCGGAAATCCTTACCCTGATCATCATAATAAACTTCCGCATTCATCTCGATCAGGTCGACGATACCACGGAAGGTATCTTCATAACCGATGGGGAGCTGAACGGGAACTGCGTTACACTTCAAACGATCTTTCATCATCTGAACGACGCGATAGAAATCGGCACCCATAATGTCCATCTTATTGACGAACGCCATACGGGGAACACGATACTTATCAGCCTGACGCCATACGGTTTCAGACTGGGGCTCAACGCCGCCCTTAGCGCAAAGAACGGTAACAGAACCATCCAGAACGCGCAGGGAACGCTCAACCTCAACAGTAAAGTCAACGTGTCCCGGAGTGTCGATGATGTTCAGGCGATGGCCTTTCCATTGGCAGGTGGTAGCGGCGGAGGTAATGGTAATACCACGCTCCTGCTCTTGCTCCATCCAGTCCATGGTGGCGTCACCGTCGTGAGTTTCACCGATCTTATGGCTACGGCCGGTATAGAAAAGGATACGCTCGGTAGTAGTCGTTTTACCGGCATCGATGTGTGCCATGATACCAATATTACGATACTTGTCCAGTGTAAATTCTCTAGGCATAGTTTCTCCTCTCTAACGCTGAGATTACCATCTATAGTGGGCAAATGCTCTGTTGGCCTCTGCCATCTTATGAGTATCGTCGCGTTTCTTCACAGCGCCGCCGGTTTCATTGATTGCGTCCATAATTTCGCCGGCCAGACGCTCACACATATACTTTTCGTTTCTCTTTCTGGAAAACAGAGTCAACCAACGCAAACCGAGAGTTTGACGACGGTCTGCACGGACCTCCATAGGAACTTGGTAGGTAGCACCACCAACACGGCGAGCTTTTACTTCCAACTTCGGCATAATGTTTTCCATTGCTTCAGCAAATGCATCCAAAGGATCTTTGCCGGTTTTTTCTTTTACGATATCGAATGCATCGTAAACAATTTTTTGGGCTACACCCTTCTTACCGTCGTACATAATATTGTTGATCAACTTAGCAACAACAACACTGCCGTATACGGGATCGGGGAGCACTTCTCTTTTGGGGACAAAGCCTCTTCTGGGCATGTTCTTCCCTCCTTCATAATTATGATATCATTGGTACTCGAAGAATTTTCATTCTCCGTCAGCCGTTTTAAGAAACTTTATCTTATATATAAAAAACAAATAAAGTTTATAAAATCAACTGAAAATCACAGGCTGTACCTTATTTTTTGCCTGCTTTAGCCTTCTTCGCGCCATACTTGGAGCGAGCCTGATTACGGTTTGCAACACCCTGAGCATCCAGAGTACCACGAATAATATGGTAACGGACACCGGGAAGGTCCTTAACACGTCCGCCGCGGATCAGAACCACGCTATGTTCTTGCAGGTTATGACCGATACCGGGGATATAAGAAGTGACCTCAACACCGTTGGTCAGACGTACTCTCGCGATTTTACGCAACGCAGAGTTCGGCTTCTTGGGGGTAGCGGTCTTGACAGCAGTGCAGACGCCGCGCTTCTGGGGGCTAGCGGTATCGATGGGCTGATTTTTCAGCGAGTTGAAACCTCTATTCAGAGCGGGAGCGGTAGACTTCTTGACAGATACCTCTCTTCCCTTACGAACCAACTGGTTAAAGGTGGGCATGATAGCATCTCCTTTCTTCATTATTTTATATTAAAAAGCCAAATTGGGCTTTTTAACCAAGTTTTTTCGCTTCACACAGGCAAGTTTATCCATTTTAACAAGAAATAAACAGAACAAAACGCCCATGCGAGACCATTTTAAATGATACCACATGGGCGCTTTATTTGTCAATCTTTTTTTAAAGATTTTTTAAGGTTTATGCGAGTTCTTCGTCGCTTTCCTCGGGCAGTTCCACCATTTCGGCTTCAATATTGCGGTACTCCTCCATACCGGTGCCGGCAGGAACCAAGCGACCGATGATGACGTTTTCCTTCAAGCCGACCAACGGATCGACCTTGCCGCGAATGGCAGCGTCGGTAAGAACCTTGGTGGTTTCCTGGAAGGATGCGGCGGAAAGGAAGGAATCGGTGGCCAAAGAAGCTTTGGTGATACCCAGCAGGACCGGAGAAGCTTCGACCAGCTTCAGATCGGTCTCGCCTGCATCGATGCGGGCTTGCAATTCCTTATTGCGGTCTTCCACATCGTAGCGATCCACCAAGGTGCCCAGCAGCATATCGGGCTGCGGATTTTCTTCGATCCGAACCTTGCGGATCATCTGGCGAACGATAACTTCGATATGCTTATCGTTGATATCAACACCCTGCAAACGATAAACGTTCTGCACTTCCTTGATCAGGTAGTCCTGCGCGGCGATGTCGCCCAGCAGACGCAGAACATCGTGGGGGTTGATAACACCATCGGTAATGATCTGGCCCTTTTCGACACGAGTACCTGCAAGGTTCTCGCGGAACTTCAAGCCGAAGGGGATACTGATATGCTTTTCTTCCCCATCGTCGGTGGTGATGACAACGGGAGTGCAATTATCCTTGGCATCACGCTCGGTAGTATCATGGTTGATAATACCGCTAACCTCTGCCAAGACGGCCGCCTTCTTGGGTCGACGAGCTTCAAACAGTTCTTCGACACGAGGCAGACCCTGAGTGATATCTCCACCCGATGCAACACCACCGGTATGGAAGGTTCTCATCGTCAGCTGAGTACCCGGTTCACCGATGGACTGAGCGGAAATAATACCGACAGCTTCACCGGCACGCACAGGCTGACCGTTTGCCAGGTTGGCGCCGTAGCACTTGGCGCAGACGCCATGGTGGGAACGGCAGGTCAATGCGGAACGGATTTCCAGACGCTCGATACCCTTGCCTTCGATCAAATCGACATCCGCATCGTTGAGCATCTTATCGTTGCTGACCAGCACTTCACCGGTCTTATCATCCACTAAGGGGTTGACCAGATAACGGCCGATCAAGCGATCGCGCAGTTTTTCGATGACAGCATCGCCTTCGGCGATCTTGGATACAAAGATACCTTCGGTGGTGCCGCAATCCTGCTCGCGGATGATAACATCCTGAGCAACGTCGACCAGACGACGGGTCAGATAACCGGAGTCTGCGGTACGCAGCGCGGTATCCGCCATACCCTTACGAGCACCTCTGGACGAAATGAAGTATTCCAAAACGTTCAGACCTTCACGGAAGTTGGCACGGATAGGAATTTCGATCGCCTTACCGGAGGTGTTGGCCATCAAGCCACGCATACCTGCCAGCTGACGAATCTGGTTCATGCTACCACGCGCACCGGAGTTTGCCATCATATAGATGGGGTTAAATTCATCCAAGTAATTTTTCAGCTCGTCGGTGACCAGCTTGGTGGTTTCGTCCCATGTGCTGATAACCAACTGATAACGCTCTTCATCGGAGATCAAACCACGACGATAGCTGGTAAGAATTTTGGTGATCTTCTTTTCGGCTTCTTCGATCAACTCATATTTCTTGGGCGGAACGGTCATATCGCTGGCAGCGACGGTGATGGAACCGCGGGTAGAATACTTAAAGCCTTGCGCTTTGATCATATCCAGCATCTCGGCGGTAACTGTGCTGCCCTTTTCCTTGATGGCGCGGTAGATGATCTTATCCAAGGTCTTTTTGGTTACAGTCTCCTGAATTTCCAGATCAAAGATCTTGGCGGGATCGCTACGATCCACAAAGCCCAGATCCTGCGGAATGGCATAGTTGAAGATCAACTGACCAACGGTACAGTTAATGATACGGCTTTCCATCTTGCCTTCCCATTCGCGGGTTACCCGCACACGAATCGGGGCATGCAGACCGACAACGCCGTTATCATAAGCGACGATCGCTTCGTCTTCATTCTTAAATGCCTTGCCTTCGCCGGGCTCATCGTGCTTCACGATGGTAAGGTAATAGGAACCGAGAACCATATCCTGAGTAGGAACGGTGACCGGATGACCATCTTGGGGCTTCAACAGGTTATTGGCAGAGAGCATCAACAAGCGGGCTTCCGCCTGCGCTTCTGCGGAAAGGGGTACGTGGACCGCCATTTGGTCGCCGTCGAAGTCGGCGTTAAACGCGGTACATACCAAGGGGTGCAGTTTCAGCGCGCGGCCTTCGACCAGCACAGGCTCGAATGCCTGAATACCCAAACGGTGAAGGGTGGGCGCACGGTTGAGCAATACAGGATGGTCCTTGATGACGCTTTCCAGCGCATCCCAGACTTCCTTACGCATCCGCTCGACCATCTTCTTGGCAGACTTAACATTGGTTGCCAGACCATCGGCGACCAGCTTCTTCATAACGAAGGGCTTGAACAGTTCGATGGCCATCTCCTTGGGCAGACCGCACTGATAAATCTTCAATTCGGGGCCGACAACGATAACCGAACGGCCGGAATAGTCAACACGCTTACCAAGCAGGTTTTGACGGAAACGACCTTGCTTACCTTTGAGCATATCGGAAAGAGATTTCAACGGACGGTTGTTCTGACCGGTGACCGGACGGCCGCGGCGACCGTTATCAATCAGCGCATCCACAGCCTGCTGCAAAATTCTCTTTTCGTTACGAACAATAACCTCGGGAGCGCCCAGCTCGAGCAGTCTCTTCAAGCGGTTATTGCGGTTGATGACTCGACGATAGAGATCGTTAAGATCGGAAGTGGCAAAACGACCGCCATCCAACTGAACCATCGGGCGAATTTCGGGCGGAATGACCGGAATGACATCCAAAATCATCCACTCGGGACGGTTGCCGGAAAGACGGAAGGCTTCCACACACTCTACCCGCTTGACCAAGCGGGTCTTCTTTTGACCGGTGGCGGTTTCGAGCTCTTCCTTCAATTCGGCGGCGAGCTGATCCAGATCGATCTCGCTGAGCAGCATTTTGATGGCTTCAGCGCCCATCAAGGCGGTGAAATCATCTTCATAACGCTCTTTATATTGCGCATATTCGCTATCATTCAGGATCTGCTTCTTTTCCAACGGAGTGAAGCCGGGATCGACAACGATATAGGAATCGAAATAGAGAACCTTTTCCAGATCCTTGGGCGAAACGTCCAGGATCAAGCCCATACGGGCGGGGATTCCCTTGAAATACCAGATATGCGAAACAGGAGCGGCCAATTCGATATGACCCATTCTCTCGCGGCGGACCTTCGCTTTGGTGACTTCAACACCGCACTTTTCGCAGATCTTACCTTTAAACTTAATTCTCTTATACTTACCGCAATGACATTCCCAATCCTTGGTGGGCCCGAAGATCTTTTCGCAGAAAAGACCTTCCTTTTCGGGCTTCAAGGTGCGGTAGTTAATGGTTTCGGGCTTGGTAACCTCACCATAGGACCATTCGCGGATCTTATCGGGAGAAGCAAGACCGATTTTTACGGCTTTAAAACTATTATATTCCATATTAAAATACTCCTTTCCGCGAATTATTCTTCATCCATTTCAGCCATATCGGCTTCATCGGATTCATCTTCATCATCAGACCAATCGCCCAGATCCAAATCTGCGGTCAGATCCTCTTCGGCATCTTCTTCCTCAGCGGAAACCGCATCATCTTCATCATCGAACATATTGGCCATATCAGCACCGTCCTTCGCCTTGGCGCGGAACCGTGCTTCGTAGATATCGTCATCGTCGTCCTCAAAGGACTCACGCAGATCGATCTCTTGCATATCGCCATCCAGGCACTTGAAGTCCAGACCCAAGGATTGCAGTTCCTTCACCAAAACCTTAAAGGATTCGGGGATGCCGGGATCAGGAATGTTCTGGCCTTTAACGATAGCTTCAAACGCCTTGACACGACCGACAACGTCATCCGACTTCACAGTCAGGATTTCTTGCAGGGTGGATGCAGCGCCATAAGCTTCCAGCGCCCAAACTTCCATTTCACCGAAACGTTGGCCGCCGAACTGCGCCTTACCGCCGAGCGGCTGCTGAGTGACCAAGCTGTACGGACCGGTGGAACGAGCGTGGATCTTATCATCAACCAAGTGATGCAGTTTGAGGAAGTACATATAACCGACGGTAACCGGGTTATCAAAGGGCAGACCGGTACGACCATCGTAAAGAACAGTCTTACCATCTTCACGCTTGCCGGCTTCCTTCAAGCAGGTGCGGATATCGCTTTCGACAGCACCGTCAAAGACGGGGGTCATTACCTTCCAGCCCAAAGCCTTAGCTGCATAGCCCAGGTGAACTTCCAAAACCTGACCGATATTCATACGAGAGGGAACGCCCAAGGGATTCAGAACGATATCCAAGGGAGTACCATCCGGCAAGAAGGGCATATCTTCCTGAGGCAAGATGCGGGAAATAACACCCTTATTACCATGGCGGCCTGCCATCTTATCGCCGACGCTGATCTTGCGCTTTTGAGCGATATAGACACGGACAACCTTATTAACACCGGGAGAAAGCTCATCACTATTCTCCTGAGTGAAGATCTTAACATCCACGATGGTACCATACTCACCATGGGGTACGCGCAGAGAAGTATCACGAACTTCGCGTGCTTTTTCACCAAAGATGGCGCGAAGCAGTTTTTCTTCGGCGGTCAGCTCGGTCTCACCCTTGGGGGTAACACGACCGACCAGAATATCGCCGGAGCGAACTTCGGCACCGATGCGGATAATACCGGAAGCATCCAGATCCTTCAATGCATCTTCGCCCACATTGGGAACATCACGGGTGATCTCTTCGGGACCAAGCTTGGTGCTTCTGGCTTCGATTTCATATTCTTCGATATGGATCGAAGTATAGATATCTTCTTTAACAAGACGCTCGTTGAGAAGAACCGCGTCTTCGTAGTTATAACCTTCCCAGGTCATAAAGCCGATCAGCATATTGCGGCCGAGAGCGATCTCACCGTTTTGGGTGGAAGGACCATCGGCGATGATCTGATCTGCTTCGATCACTTCGCCAACGCTGACGATGGGCTTTTGGTTGATACAGGTACCTTGGTTGGAACGCAAGAACTTGGTCAGTTCATAGGTATCCTTTTCCCCACCGCCGCAATCGATAACGATCTTATCGGCAGAGACGGACTCGACGGTACCGGCGCGCTTGGAAACCACGCAAACACCGCTATCGTGCGCAATCTTATATTCCATACCGGTTCCGACCACAGGGGCTTCGGGACGCAGCAAGGGTACAGCCTGACGCTGCATGTTCGCACCCATCAGAGCACGGTTGGCGTCATCGTTCTCCAAGAAGGGAATCATCGCAGTTGCGGAAGAAACCATCATACGGGGAGAAACGTCGACATAATCGATAAACTTACCTTCCACTTCGATGATCTCATCGCGGCGGCGGGCGGTAACACGCTCACGAGCAAAGCAGCCATTTTCATCCAACGGTTCATTTGCCTGAGCAATGGTATATGCATCTTCCACATCGGCGGTCATATACACAATTTCATCGGTAACCTTACCGGTTTCCTTATCTACCTTGCGGTAGGGAGCTTCAATGAAGCCATACTCGTTGATGCGAGCATAGGAAGCCAAGTAGGAGATCAGACCGATGTTCGGACCTTCAGGGGTCTCGATGGGGCACATTCTGCCATAATGGGTATAGTGAATATCACGAACTTCGAAGCCTGCACGATCACGGCTCAAACCACCGGGACCCAGCGCAGACAAACGACGCTTATGAGTCAACTCAGCCAAGGGGTTGTTCTGATCCATAAACTGAGACAAGGGAGAAGAACCAAAGAATTCCTTAATGGCGGCAACCACAGGACGAACGTTGATCAACGCCTGAGGAGTGACCGACTCGGTATCCTGCAAGGACATTCTCTCTTTAATGGTACGTTCCATACGGGCAAAGCCGATGCGGAATTGATTTTGCAACAGCTCGCCGACACCGCGGATACGACGATTGCCCAAATGGTCGATATCGTCGGGAGTGCCCACACCATAGGTCAGACCGATCAGATAGCTGACGGTCGCCAGCATATCATCGACAATAATATGCTTGGGGATCAACTCCAAGCGGCGCAGGTTGCATTGCTCTTTGATCTGCTCTTCGGTCTCGCAGCTTTCCAAAATCTCTTTCAAGACAGTGAAACGAACACGCTCGTTCAAGCCACATTCGTTGGGATCGAAGGAAAGGAACTTGGATGCATCCACCATACCGTTGGAGAATACATTCAGAACCACATCGCCGACCTGAATCTTAACATTGAATACACCGGCATCTTCGATCGCCTTCGCCAAAACACGATCGATCTTCACACCGGCATCTGCCAGAACTTCGCCGGTCATGGGAGCAACTACCGGTTCGGCAGTAACCTGATGGAGCAGGCGGTCTGCCAACGCCATCTTCATATTATATTTATAAATGCCCACGCGGGACTGATCATAACGCTTGTCGTCGAAAAACAGATTATTCAGATGCGCGATGGCGCTTTCCACCGCGGCAGGCTCGCCGGGACGCAGTTTCTTATAAACTTCGATCAAGCCTTCGTTGCTATCATGCGCCGTATCCTTTTCCAAGGTCTTGGTGATATAGGGGCCTGCACCGAACAGATCGGTGATGGTGGCATCCGCGCCAAGATCCAGATGGTTGAAGGGGCTATAAGCATCACGGGATGCAAAATAACCCAGCGCACGAACAAAGGTGGTGATGGGGAGCTTGCGGTTCTTATCGATGCGGGTATAGATCACATCGAAAGAATCGGTCTCATATTCCAACCAAGCACCACGATTGGGGATAACTTGGGTTTTATAAAGGGGGTTACCGCCCTTATCCAACTCCTTGGAGTAATAGATACCGGGAGAGCGAACCAGCTGAGATACAACAACACGCTCTGCACCGTTGATCACAAAAGTACCGCTCTCGGTCATCAGCGGGAAATCACCCATATAAATTTCCTGCTCTTTGAGCTCACCGGTTTCATTATTGGTCAAGCGAACCAATGCCTGAATGGGAGCTGCGTAAGTGGTGTCCCGCGATTTACATTCGATCACACTGTATTTCGGGGGCTCGTTCATGCTGAAATCCAAAAAGTCCAACACCAGATTACCGGAATAATCTGTGATGGGGGAAACATCCTCAAAGACCTCCTTCAAGCCTTCCTTCAAAAACCATTCGTAGGAATTCTTCTGGATCTCAATGAGGTTCGGCATCTCTAAGATCTCATCGATCTTATTGAAGCTCATTCGTTTGTTTTTACCCAGAACCTTTTCTCTCGGCATCAATAAATCACTCCATTTCCTTTATATTAAGAAAAATTCTCCGTTTTGCACGATAAAACCGCGAAATTTCTGTGAAATTTCTACACTTCCATCGTTTTCCAAGCGCTATTTTTCCATTATGATGCAGTTTAATATTGTATCATTTGTCAATGGGCTTGTCAATAGAAAAATAAAAAAATCTTCTCCGCGGAAATCCCGCGGAGAAGACTCATTATTAAAATTCAGGAACGGTCACCAAGCCGTCTTCTATTTGAAATTGGTGATATTCCATTGCGGAGATAAATTGGGTGGGTATTTTTCCATCTTCGGTATAGAAGGTTACATCGATGATCGAGTAACTATCGAATCCTTTTACTTCTCCTTTGAGAACCATTGCGCGGTCTGCCGGATAAGTTGCTCTGCTTTCCACCGCATCATCACAATTATAACGATTAAAATCATAGTTGATGCAACGGGCGGAGATCAATGTTTTTTCGTCCACTTCCTCTTCTCGATATTGAATCAACTCGACAAAGGGTGTATCCAATAATGAACCGGACTTAATAAATACTTGATCGTCATCGGCAAGACCATAGGTGACACCGAACCATTTAGCGATTTCTTCTACCGCCTTTCCCGAGTAGTTGACCCCCCTATCCACATAGGTCTTATCTTCTTCCTTGACAAAATAGGCGCAGTAATATTTAAACCAATCCAATTCCATCGGATGCTCGGCATCAAAATCATACATTGCATCCACGCGGTATTCCTTTGCCAGATCAAAGAACCAGCGGCGTTGCTCATCGGTGATGGACGGATCCTTCCATTGAGGATCGATCTTGGGATCGACATGGGATTCTAAATCTTCGGGGGTTTCCAAAATCTCATCTTCTTGCCCCGATATAGTTTGATCTTGCGATGCGCCCGCTTCCTGCTGCGGTTCATTCGGCTTGGCACAGCCGGAAATATTTAATAGCAGCATAAATCCGAAAAAGATCAACAGCAGCATTAAAGAAACAGCGATTATTCTTTTCATATTTATTCCTCCTATTGAATGGATTGGGCAACCTTAAAGATTTCTTCTTCGGTCAGGGTGCCGTTGAGCTGATAGAGATATTCCCCATCGCTAAAAATCAGGTGGGTGCAACTTTCGCTTTTGAGCAGATAGCCTTCATATTCACCCACGCGGGTCTGCTCACAGACCGCATCTTCGGCATAAGCTCCGGCATCAGAACTATTGCCGTATTGGGCGTAATAGAAGCAATCCGCCCCTTCCCCTTCGTAGATCAGTTCCACCTTCCGAGATTCGCTTCGGTCTTCCTTCAAAACATATCCTTCGGGCAGGTAGGACGGAACTTTCGGTGTAATGGGGTTGTGCATTGTTTCATAGGGAAGTTTAACATTAAAGAAATGAACGCTGACACCGTGTTCCGAAAAGTTCCGCACATTGAAATAGGACTCTTCTTTTTGATTGCCGTAAACACCCAATGCCACCGCCGAGCCGGAAACCACCACCGCCGCCAAAATACAGGCGACTCTTTTCAAAGCGGTATTGATCAGCGGATAATAAAACCGCTTTTGCCGATGCAACAAACGTTCCATTTTTTCTTCAAAGCGGGGCGAAAAAGAGATCTCTTGAAGATCTTTATCCTTGAATTGATTTACCAACAAACAATGATACTGCTCAAACGCGGCAGATAACAAGACATCATTTTGCATAACATTCTTCTCCTTCCATTTGTTCTTTCAGCAGAACGCGGGCGCGTTCCAGCCGCTTACGGACGGTTGCGGAAGAGACTTTAAGTAATGAGGCACATTCTTTGGCAGAAAAGCCATAATAAACGGTCAACTCTAAAACATCCCGATAGATGGGTTTGAGCTGCGCGATCCATTGTGCCAACATCTGCACACCCAACTCCTGCTGGGGATCAACTCCCCCACTGATGGGTTCTTCCTCCATATCCGCGGCAATGCGGCGCCGCTCTTTACGCAACAGATCCACCGCGATATTGCGGGTAATTACATATAAAAACGCTTTAATATCATCTTCGCTCTTGTGTTGCAACTTGCCGATATTCTGAATTACCGCAAGCATCACATCATGGACCACATCCTCTGCCCATTCCTGCTTTTGTACTTTTGAATAAGCAATATGATAGATCAATTTTCGATATTTATAATAAATCTCTTCGACCTTGCTTTTCTCTTCCGGAAGAGAGGCAAGGCTTAAATAGAATACCAGCATTTTATTGGATCCTTTCGTTTTATGCCTTTATTATATCATACCGTTTTCATTAAATAAATCGTTTGGGAACATGAAAATGTGACAAAAAATAAAAAACCGCTTCCGAAGAAGCGGTTTTTATTTTGATTGAATTAAACCTTTTGCTTAACTCTGGCAGCCTTACCAACGCGGTCACGCAGGTAGTACAGCTTAGCGCGGCGGACTTTACCGCTGCGAACGATCTCAACCTTTGCAACGTTGGGAGAATGAACCAGGAAGGTTCTCTCAACACCGCAGCCATAGGCTACGCGGCGAACGGTGAAGGTGGAGGAGATACCGTTGCTATGCTTTGCAATGATGGTACCCTCGAACGCCTGAATACGCTCTTTGTTGCCCTCTTTGATCTTAACGCTGACACGAACAGTATCACCGATATTCAAAACGGGAACTTCATTCTTTAATTGCTCATTTGTAACTGCTTTCAACAAATCCATTTTACAGTTCCTCCTTAATCTATCGGACATTCGTGCGAGCAATGTGCAGAGGACTATCCGTTTTTATGCCATAATATCATACCATAGGCTTTTTCATTTTGCAAGTGTTTTTTTCAAAACACAAAAAACTAACAAAAAAAACACAAAAAAATCAAAATTCTTTCCTTAATGCCGCAAAAGACTCCTTAGAATTTTTAATTGTATCCATGCTTACGCAGTATGCCAATCTAAAGTAACCCGGATATCCGAAGCCGGTACCGCTTACAAGAACAAGTCTGTGTTCAAGAGCTTTTTTGCAAAATGCCACATCATCTTCTATAGGTGCTTTAGGGAATAAATAAAACGCACCTTGCGGTTTTTCACACTCATATCCTGTATCTATAAGTATCTCGTAAAGCGCATCTCTG
This sequence comes from uncultured Clostridia bacterium, assembly GCA_937881855.1. GTDB lineage: Bacteria > Bacillota > Clostridia > Oscillospirales > QAKW01 > QAKW01. Next base: position 15,339 of record CALGEL010000025.1, read on the forward strand.
CGTTCCTTATATGCCTCAAGTCCCGCAACATCATCAAGATGTTCTGCAACTACTTTCTGAAAAAGTCCCGGTGCATTAACAAAACCAAGCGTTCTGTTGCAGAAAATCATTGCATCAGCAAGTATTGATGCACCCTCTATTGCAGGATTTATCGCCACATATCCGATTCTCTCTCCCGGCAGTGCCAAGGACTTACTAAAGGAATTTACCACTATCGAATTACTGAATATGGCACTGATTGCAGGAACTTTTACTCCGTCATAAATAATTTTAACGTATGGCTCGTCAGAAACCACATATATTGTATGA
>CALGEL010000026.1 GCA_937881855.1 uncultured Clostridia bacterium
GGTTGATAACAGTAGATTTTACTGTTGAAAAAATCGCGCAAATGGTGTATAATAATGTGTAGTTTTTTTATAGGAGTAAACAGATGAACTATCTTGACAAGTATAACGAATGGAAAAACCATCCCAATCTTGATGCAGGCGACAGAGAAGAGCTTGTCGCTATTGAGTCCGACGATAAGGAGATCAAGGAGAGATTTCTTTACGATCTCGAGTTTGGTACCGGCGGACTTCGCGGCATTTTGGGTATCGGAACCAACCGTATCAACAAATATATGATCCGCAAGACCACTCAGGGCTTTGCAGAGTATATCAAGAAGGCAGGCGCAGAGGCTTGCACTCGCGGTGTTGTCATCGCGCACGATAATCGCCGCTTCAGCATCGAATTCTGCCTCGAGACCGCAGGAGTTCTTGCCGCAAACGGCATCAAGGCGTACGTGTTTGAGTCTCTCAGACCTACCCCCGAGCTTTCCTTCGCGGTTCGCGAGCTTTCTGCATTCGGCGGCGTTATGATCACCGCATCTCACAATCCCTATTACGATAACGGCATCAAGATCATCAACCGTTTCGGCGAGAAGCTGGATAACTCCACCGCCGCGCTGATCGAAGCCTATTTGGACGGTAATTTGGATCTTTTAGGTGTAAAGGAAAAGGACTTGCCGGTGGCGCGCCGCGAAAAATTGGGCGGGATCATCGACTATGTAGCAGGTCGCAACCGCTATATGGGGTATCTCATTTCGGTGGCGGCTCATTCCTATAAAAACCTGCGGATTGGTTTGGATTGCGCCAACGGCGCCGCCTGGAACATCGCCAAATCCATCTTTGAAGCCCTGGGCGCGCAGGTCTATCTCACCGGCGCCTCCCCCGACGGCTTAAACATTAACCGCGATTGCGGTTCCACCCATATTGAAAATCTGCAAAAATTAGTTTCCGAACAGCATCTGGATGCGGGGTTTGCCTTCGATGGGGATGCCGACCGCTGCATCGCCATCGACGAGCAAGGAACCATTGTGGATGGCGATACCATGCTCTTTATTCTGGCGACCCGCCTCAAACAGCGGGGGATGCTGGATCAGGATACGGTGGTGGCAACCATTATGTCTAACACCGGCTTGGAGCGTGCTTTGAAAAAGGAAGGGATCCAATGCATCCGCACCAATGTGGGCGATCGTTTTATCTATGAAGCGATGCAAAAAGGTGGATATCGCTTGGGCGGCGAACAATCGGGGCATATCATCCTGCGTAAATACGCCACCACCGGCGATGGGCTCTTGACCGCCATTATGATTGCCGAGCAGATGCTGGATGAAAAGCTTCCTCTTTCCGCCCTTGCCAAGCCGGTGGTCTATCTGCCCCAGCTGGAAAAGAACATCCCTGCCGACGATAAAAGCGCTGTCGTTGCCAATCCCCAAGTCCAACAGAAATTGCAAGAAATCAAAGACCGCCTTGGCTCCGACGGGCGTATTTTACTGCGGGAAAGCGGCACCGAACCGATGGTACGGATTATGGTGGAAGCGGAAACCAAAGAACTTTGCCAAGCGACCGTCGCCGAGCTGGTAAACGTCATTCAATCCCTATAAAAGTGTAATTTTACACCACATAAGCCAATAAAAAACCACCGCATATGCGGTGGTTTTTATTGATTTTTTTACTTTTTCTTGGGTTCTTTGATCTTATTGAGTTTGGCGTTGATTTCCAGTAACTGCTCTTTGGTGAACTTGACATCCATCATACCGCCCATCAAGGTGAACAGCCGCAGGACAGTAAATCCATTCATCATCGACATCATTTCCGGAGTCATTTCAAAGCCGGCGACCTTTTTCTTTTCGCCCTTCTTTTTACCGCCCATCATTTTGCCGATCAGCTTCATAAAGAGCAGTTTGCCGCGGAAGGTGGAAATGACATCACCCATTTTGCTGTTCAACGAAAGGCGGCCGGGCTTTTCTTCGATATCAAACCAATTCAGAATCGCGCCTTCTTCCTTCAAGCGATATTCTTCGTTGAAGGTCTCAACCTTACGAATGACGCTTTCGTCCTTGCAGTCGCCGGCGACGGCGACCAATTTGGTTTCACCTGCATTGGGAACATCGAAATAGAAGAAATGATCTTCTGCCGCGATCTTGCCCAAGCTTTCGCCGTTGGCGAACAGTTCCACTTCGGGCAGGTTGGAATAGACCGTCACCTTGGTAACATCTTCCACGCGGTCGATATACCGCTTGCCGCAGAGATGGACAAAGGGCTCATCGGAAAGCCATGCTTTATAGGCATAGAAGGAGTCCTTCTTATACTTGCGGTCAAAGGTGATGAGACCCTTATGGTTCTGACCGTTCTCGCCGCCTTCATTGCGGGCGTCGGCACCGAAATCGAACATATTCCATACATGGGTTGCCCACATATATTTGCGGGAGAATAACTGCTTGATCAATTCTTCGTGGTAATAGGCCTGATATTCTTCGGTATAATCGCCCTGCACCGGATCGGAGGTATGCCAATTCAAGGCTTCGCAACCGTATTCGGAGCAACCGATGGGGATATTGGGGTGCATTGCATGGAACTTATCGAACCAAGGACCGTTCATATCCGTATCGCCGCCGTACCAACCGAAATAATGGTTATAGGACACCACATCGGGGATCTGCAAGTAGGGATCGTCCATCTTACACATCGAGACCGCCGCAATGGTAGTCTTGCGGGTGGGATCCATTTCGTGGCACATATCGTTGAGAATATGATGGTTTTCCAACAGATCATTATCGGAGCCGCCGATTCCGATCTCATTGGAAAGACCCCAGACGACGATGGAAGGATGGTTATAGTTCTGAATAATCAGTTCCTTCATTTGAGAAATGGTATTCTCTCTGCCGGTGGGCATATGCTTGGAGATATAGGGAATTTCCGCCCAGATGACCAAACCCTTTTCATCGCAGAGATCGTAGAAATATTGGTCGTGTTGATAGTGCGCCAAGCGAATAGTGGTAGCACCCATTTCGCAGATCAATTCGATATCTTCTTCGTGATGCTCGGGCAACAAAGCATTCCCGACACCCCAGCGGTCCTGATGGCGGGAAACACCGCGCAGGGGATATTCTTCCCCATTCAGGATAAAGCCGCGCTCGGGATCAATCTCAAAGGTACGGCAACCAAAACGAGCGCAAACCGCATCCAAAACTTCGCCGTCCTCCAGCAATTCCACCTTGGCGGTATAGAGATAGGGATCTTTTTTACCGTTCCATAGATGAACATTATTCAGCAGAAGGACCGCTTTTTTCTCGTCGGTCACCCCTTCGGTCACCAAAGCGCCTTCGGCATCCAAAATGGAAAAACGCAGGCCTTGGGTCTCCTTCATATTGGTCAGGTAGGCTTCGATCTCCACCTTGGCATCGGCCCCTTCAATGACAGGGGTCACCTTCAAACCGGGACCGCCATAGTAGTCCAGATCAAAATGGGATTCGGTAACGCAAATCAGATTGACATCGCGATACAGACCGCCATAGAAGGTAAAGTCCGCCATCTGGGGATATACAGTTTCATTGGCAGCGTTATCCACCGCAATCGCCAAAAGGTTTTGCTCTTCCAACGCTTCGGTAATATCTACGCGCCAGGTGGAATATCCGCCATGGTGGGTGGCCAATTTCTTGCCGTTGAGATAAAGATCGGCGGAAGAATTGGCACCCTTGATTTCAATATAATAGCGGTCTGCTTGGGGCAGATCGGCTTTGATCATTTCTTTTGCATAAATGCAGGTGCCGCGGAAATAATCATTGCCGCCGTCCTGGCCATCGATGGCATTCCAAGAATGGGGCAGGTTGATTGCTTCCCATTCGGCGGGAATGGTAGCGGGAATTTCGGCAATCGCCTTGCCGAAAAACCACTCGGAATTCAAATTCAAAATTGTTCTCATTGGGATCCTCCAAATATTTTTTCAAAATGCCCGATTGCCGAAGCAATCGGGCATCTATTTATGTTTAATTACTCTTCGCGGCCGAGTTCTTTATTCATCTGAGCAAGAGTCTTCTTGTCCAAATTATAAATCACACCAAGACCAAGATATTGCAGAATAGCAGAGAAGAGGTAGGTGCCTGCCACCAGATAACGCATCCGAACAGCAACATCCCAAGCCTGATTACCTTCATCGGCGCCAACATAGCCCAGCGCAACCATAACGATCAGAACCAAGGAAGGTCCAATACCCTGCGCGAGCTTGCGGAAGAAGGAGTGCAGCGAATAAACAGTACCTTCTTCGCGCTTGCCGGTCTTCCATTCATTATAATCGATGGCATCGCCCATCATCGCCCAAGAGACAGTGGAATAAATACCCAAGCCCAAGGAGAAGATCAGCTGGCAAACGATATAGATGATCAAATCCAAGCCGGTGTTATTGGGGAAGGTAATAAACAGCGCTAAACCGGCAACGACTGAAACGATGGAGCCGAAGGTGGCAAGCTCTTTCTTACCAAATTTTGCAACCATCGGGCGAGCCAACGGAGTGAAGACAACGATGGGAATCATCGCAAACAACTGAACGATACCGGAAATTTGAACATTCTTAAAATAAGATTGGAAGATAACGGTAACGGCGGTGGCAGCGCCCTGCATACCGATGAACATACCCATCGCTGCGACGGTAGCGCCGATGGCGGGGCGGTTCTTCATAAAGTTTCCAATCGCTTTGAAAACATTGAACTTCTGAGGCTCTTCCGAAAGCTCAACTTCGGTATCCACACGAATCTCGGTGTTGCGAATCATAAGCTGGAAGCAGATAAAGCCCAGAACACCCATGATCAGAGCAGCAATGAATACACGCTCGCCCATCAAGTTATTATCCTTATCATAAATGATGAAGGGCAGAATGACCATCGGCAACATATTGCCAAAGATGGAACCAACCGAACGCCAAGCAGAAAGGGAAGCGCGGTCCTTAACATCATTAGAGATCAAAGAAAGCAGCGAACCATAAGGAACATTGGCAACGGTATAGAACGCATCCCATACCACATAGCCGGCAATGAAGATGATTGCCTTTGCCCAGGTGGGAGCATTCGGGAAGGGCAAGAAGCAGCAAGCGCCACCTACAATCAAGCCGATGGAACCGGCCCAGATATACGTAAGGAACTTATTGCGCTTATACTTGCGTTTATCCGCATCGATCAAAGAACCGATCAGGGGATCGTTGATGGCATCCCATACCTGAACCACAATCAGAAGAAGGGCATACCAAAGGTCCATCTTCATAAACTGCGTCCAGAAGATCGCCATGGTGCCTTTGAGCGCAAAGCTCATGTTGCAGCCAAGATCGCCCAGCGCATACGCGATACTGTCGCGAATGCCAAACTTGCGATGGCCATTTTCGTCTAATTTTACTTGTTTACTCATTTTAGCAGAATTCCTCCTATTAAAAAACTTTCGAGTAATACTGTCTTAATTATAAACAACTTTCGACGAGATAGTGAGTATTATTTTAACTATTTTTTGTATTTTTTTAATATTTTATCCGCAAAATCCATTGAAAATCCGTACAAAATGTACTATAATTAGTTTAAGATTGAAAAAAATTGCTTCATTTTAACAAAAATTGCTAAGAAAGGAACAGTTATGGACTATCAAGGCGGGTTGCATATGCTTTGCGAGACCTTTCGCAAATGCCGCGTTCCCATTCATTTTGCCGATAAGAATACGCTTTTGACCATCGAAGATGATCTTTTTCGGTTGATCTTCGGGGAGGATCTTTCTCCCCTGCCCCAAGATCTGCCGGGGCAGATCAAGGATCGCACCATCTATCGCATCTCCAACCCCTATCGCCTGCATTATATCCTTTTGTTGCTCCCCCACACCGCGCAGGAGTCTCTTTTGGTTTTAGGCCCTTATCTGCCCAATCTTTCTTCGGAAGAGCATATTTTGGAGATTGCCGAAACCTTTAACATCCCGCCCCAACGCCGAAAGCTTTTGGAAAACTATTACGGCAACATCGCAGTTTTGCCCGAAACCAGCCATCTTTTTTCGATGTTGGATACCTTTGGCGAGCAGCTTTGGGGCAATGGCGGTTTTAAACTGGAAGAACTCCGCACCACCATCGAGCAACCCTTGATCTCTTCCCCCGAAACTGCAAAAGGGCAGGATGATCTTTTGGCTCAGATGCGCCTTCTGGAAGAACGCTATGCCACCGAAAATGCGCTGATTTATGCCGTTTCCAAGGGGCAGGTCCATAAAGGCGCCGCCATTATGGAGAGCATCTCCACCATACCCTTTGAAAAGCGATTGGACGATCCTTTGCGGAATTTGAAAAACTACAGTATTATAATGAATACCCTTCTGCGCAAGGCGGCGGAATCGGGTGGAATTCATCCCTTTTATCTGGATGATGTTTCTTCAAGTTTTGCCACCCGCATCGAGCAGGTTCCTTCCCTTGCTGCCGGTCAATCGCTGATGAGCGAAATGTTCCGCACCTATTGCTATTTGGTGCGGCGGCGGTCGATGAAGGCATATTCTTCGGTTGTTCAAAAGACACTGATTATGATTGATGCCGATCTTTCCGCCGATCTTTCTTTAAGCAAGTTGGCGCAGGCGCAAAACATCAGCGCAGGCTACCTTTCCGCCACCTTCAAAAAAGAAACCGGTCAAACAGTGACCGATTATATCAACAGCGAGCGGATGCAGCTGGCCGCCCACCTTTTAAAGACCACCACCTTGCAGGTGCAGACGGTTGCCGCCCATTGCGGAATATTGGATGTTCAGTATTTTTCCAAGGTTTTTAAAAAGTATATGAAAAAGACTCCCAAAGCCTATCGGGAGTCCTGATAAAATTATAAAATCTGCGCATCGGCAAAGGTTTTCGGGCTGATGCCGTATTCCGCCTTAAAAGCGCGGTAAAACCCCGCATAATCTTTAAATCCACATTTATAGCAAGCTTCCCCCGCCGGCATTCCGCCGCTCAATAATTGCTTGGCGGCAAGCAGGCGTTTGAGAATAATATAGCGATACACGCTGACACCGGTTTCTCGGCTGAATTCGTGGGAAAGGTAATATTTACTGACATAGAAGTGCCCTGCCAATTCATCCAAGGAAAGCGGCTCGTTGCTATGCTCATTGATATAAGAAAGCACCTTGCCGATCAGGTCCGAACCTTGCTTGCGGCGGGGTTGACGCATGGGGTTGGCGGCGGTGATGCGATTGAGCTCCACCATAAACTGCAAAAAAATGCCGCGGGCAGCCAAGCGGTTGCCTGCTTCCCTGCCGCTATCTTCCCGCACCAACTCCAAAAGTCGCGCCGAAATCGAAGCGTATTTGGTATCGGCGGGGCGGATCATATTAAATCCTGTATGAAAGCAGCCCGCCAGATCCATTCCCTCCTGGGAAAAGCCTTCCAAAAAGTCTTTATTCACCCATAAAACGATCCGCTCATATTGGCTTTTGGGGCTGACCATCGGGCGATGCAGTTCCATCGGGCTAATGAGAAAAATATCGCCCGGATCCAACTTATAAAGGTTGCCGTCTACCCAATATTCCACCTGCCCGCCCAAGAGCAGATAGATCTCATAAAAATCGTGGTGATGGATCTCCACCTGAGCCGCCTTGGGCTCTCGATAGTGGAAAATCTCAAAATCCTCCCGCAGCATCACCTGCCGCGGATCAAAATGTTGCGCTTTGGTTGCCATCTCAATCACCTCAATTTTATTTTACAGCAAGATTTGCAATGTGTCAAGCAACTAAATCAATAGATATTGTGAAAATGTATGCTATACTATAATTGAATATTTTATAGAAAGGTAATAAAGAACTATGTCTGCTTTCTTAACCAAAGATTTTCTGTTGACCACCCCCACCGCCCGCAAACTCTTCCACGACTATGCGGCAAAGATGCCGATCATCGACTATCATTGCCACATCAGCCCCAAGGAAGTGTATGAGGACAAGCATTTTGAAAATATCACTCAGGTATGGCTGGGTGGCGACCATTATAAATGGCGCGTAATGCGGTCCAACGGTGTGGATGAAAAATACATTACCGGCGATGCTTCCGATCGGGAGAAATTCCAAAAATTCGCCGAAGCGCTGCCCAAGGCGATCGGTAACCCGATGTATCATTGGTGCCATTTGGAGTTGAAGACCTATTTTGGCTATGAAGGGATCTTGAACGGCGAGACCGCCGAAGAAGTCTGGAACCTTGCCAATGCCAAGTTGCAGCAAGCGGATATGGGTGTGCGCGGTTTGATCGCTCAAAGCAATGTGGCATTCATCGGTACCACCGACGATCCCATCGACTCTTTGGAATATCATCGCCTGATCGCCGAAGATGCTTCGATGAAGACCATCGTTGCCCCCTCCTTCCGCCCCGATAAGGCGATGAACATTGATAAAGCAGGCTGGAAAGAATACATCGTTGCTCTTTCTGCCGCTTCCAACATCGAGATCAAGGATATTGATTCTCTGGAAGCTGCGCTTGCCGACCGCATCAAATTCTTTGATGACCACGGTTGCCGTTCCAGCGACCACGGTATCGACCATCCTGTATATATCCCCGCCACCCGCGAAGAGCTCAATGCTATTATGCAAAAGGGCTTTGCAGACCAGGCGGTCACCGATACCGAAGCCGATCAGCTCAAAACCGCTGTTCTGCTCTTCTGCGCCAAGCAATATTGCAAATACGGCTGGGTAATGCAGCTGCATTATAACTGTTTTAGAAATAATAACTCCATTATGTTTGAAAAGCTGGGTCCCGATACCGGTTTCGACTGCATCGGTTCCTATAACGGCACCAAAGCCTTATGCGAGTTTTTGGACGCACTGAACGTTTCGGGCGAACTGCCCCGCACCGTTCTTTACAGCTTGGATCCCAAAGATAATGAATCCATCGGCACTGTTCTGGGCTGCTTCCAAGGGCCCGAAGTTCCCGGCAAAATTCAGCACGGTTCTGCTTGGTGGTTCAACGATCATAAGCGGGGGATGCAGGATCAGATGATCAGCCTTGGCAATTTGGGTCTTTTGGGCAATTTCATCGGTATGTTGACCGACTCCCGCAGCTTTTTGAGCTATACCCGTCACGAATATTTCCGCCGCATTCTTTGCAACCTGATCGGCGAATGGGTGGATGGCGGCGAATATCCCAACGACGAAAAGACTCTCAAAGAAATCGTCGAAGGCATCTGCTTCAATAATGCCAACCGCTATTTCGGGTTAAACATCAAATAAGGAGATTTTCTTATGCAAATGACATTCCGTTGGTATGGCGAAGGGAACGATAGCATCACCCCCGCTCATATCAAGCAGATCCCCGGTGTTTCCGGTCTGGTCTGGGCATTGCACGATAAGATGCCCGGCGAAGTCTGGGAGATCGAAGAGATCGCCAAGGTGCAAAAGCAGTTGGAACCTTATGGTTTCCATATGGACGTTGTGGAATCGGTTAATGTCCACGACGATATTAAGATCGGCCTGCCCACCCGCGATCAATATATTGAAAATTATAAGCAGACCATCCGCAACCTTTCCAAGTTCGGTGTCAAGGTCATCTGCTATAACTTTATGCCCATCTTCGATTGGACCAGAAGCGATCTTTTCCATCCGGTCGGCGACGGTTCCACCGCTCTTTTCTATGAAAAGAATATGATCCAGACCGACTATAATGCGATGGCAAAGTATATTCTGGATTTCACCGAGAAATATAATATGACCTTCCCCGGCTGGGAGCCGGAACGGATGAGTAAGTTGGACGAGCTTTTCAAGGCGTATGCTGATGTGGACCACGAAAAGCTTTGGGCGAACCTGAAATACTTTTTGGAAGCCATTATGCCCACCTGCCGCGAATGCGATATCAAGATGGCGATCCATATGGACGATCCCCCCTGGGATATCTTCGGTCTGCCCCGCCTGCTGATCAATGAAGCCAATATCGACCGCTTCTTAAAGATGGTGGACGATGAATATAACTGCCTGACCCTTTGCTCCGGCTCGCTGGGCGCCGACCCCGAAAATGATGTTGCAGCGATCATCCGCAAGCATTGCGACCGCATTGCTTTTGCTCATATCCGCAATGTTAAGCATTTTGAAAACGGCGATTTTTCCGAAGCCAGCCACCGCGATTGCGATGGAGATACCGGCATTCTTGAAATTATGCGCGCCTACCACGATTGCGGCTTTAAGGGCTATATCCGCCCCGACCACGGTCGTCATCTCTGGGGCGAAGGCCCCGGCACCTGCCGACCCGGTTACGGTCTTTACGATCGGGCGCTGGGCATTATGTATATGCTGGGTTGCTGGGATATGCTGGAACGATTAAGCAACCACGAACCATCCGAATCTGCCTAAAATGGCAGAATTTCGGTGCTTTTCGGCTTGGCG